>CAZLOF010000316.1:0-5938 GCA_964560745.1 uncultured Thermoflexus sp. | reverse complement strand
CCCCCGAAAATCGAGCGCGCCGGCGGTAACTAGGGCCGCCATGCCGCCACCCGCGAACTCTCGCCGGGAGTGATGTTGGGGTCGCGTCAAGTGGTGCAACATTGGATTGCCGAAAGTCGCGCTGATATTAACGCGGCGCGTTTGATGGTGATGGATGCCGCGCATAAAATTGAAAACAAGGGCGCACACGCCGCCCGAGTTGAGGTTTCGACCATCAAATATTTTGTGGCAGGTGTCTTACAACGCACACTCGACCACGCCATTCAGACACATGGGGCGCTGGGTATTACCGACGATATTCCTCTCTCGTGGTGGTATCGGCATGAACGCGGCGCACGCATTTATGACGGGGCCGATGAAGTGCATAAAAATGTGGTGGCGCGGCAAGAATTGAAGAAATATGGGGTAAATTTTCGTGATTGATCAACCTACCCACATTCGTGCTGGTGAAGAATTAAACCGCGAGACGCTCGAAGCCTATTTGAGGGCGCATGTGCCGAATGCAAAGGTATCTGATTCGCTGCAAATTCAGCAATTTCCAAGCGGCTTTTCAAACCTAACCTATTTTTTGCAGTTTGGCGAGGCCGAATTTGTGTTACGCCGTCCGCCCTTTGGGGCCAATGTAAAAGGTGGACACGATATGCATCGTGAATATCGCATTTTGCATGGTTTGAGCAAATCTTACCCCAAAGCGCCCAAGCCGTTGGTGTATTGTGAAGATGTGGCGGTGCTTGGCGCACCATTTTATGTAATGGAACGGGTGCAAGGCTTGATTGTGCGTTCGCGCTTGCCCAAAGGTTTTAGCCTGACAGCAGATCAATTTCAGCAAATGAGTATGGCGTTGGTTGATACGTTGGTCGAGTTGCATCAAGTTGATTATGCAGCGGCTGGCTTGGCTGATTTGGGCAACCCAGTGGGGTATGTTGGGCGGCAGGTGAATGGCTGGATTAAGCGTTATCAAGCTGCCCAAACCGATGAAATTGGCGAAATGGATGCGATTGCGGCATGGCTAACAGCCAACATGCCGCCAGAATCGGGGCAAGCCCTCATCCACAACGACTATAAATATGACAATGTGGTGCTAAACCCAGCCAATGTGGCCCAAATTGTGGCGGTGTTAGATTGGGAAATGGCGACGATTGGTGACCCGTTGATGGATTTGGGCACGACCTTGGGTTATTGGGCCAATGCCGATGACCCAGTGGAATTGCGTCAATTTAGCCTAACGCATTTGCCGGGCAATCTTACGCGCCAAGCCGTTGCCGAGCGCTATGCCGAGCGCAGCGGGCGGGCGCTTACTAATTTGGTGTTTTATTATGCATTTGGGCTGTTTAAAATTGGCGTGATTTTGCAACAAATTTATGCCCGTTATCGTAAGGGCTTGACACAAGATGCACGTTTTGCTTCGCTTATTTACCTAGAAAAAGCAATGGCACGCATGGGTGTGCGTGCCATTGCGTTAGGGCGAATTGATCAATTGGGCGCGTAAGCCTATTGCCAAAATGGGATTGAGCGATAAAACAGCCACGCTGTTACGCACAATCCCATCACGATTACAAATGTGCGTAAGGCGCTTTGGCTGATGCGTTTTGACAGGCGTGCCGCCACATAGCCGCCAATTAATGCGCCAATGCCCATCAAAATTGCCATTGGAATGATAACTTTGCCATCGGCCAAAAAATAAAAGGTGGCCAATAAGTTGATAAATACCACGAGCGGGTTTTTGAGGGCATTCATTTTGTGAATGTCGCGCAGTCCCATCAAGCCAAAGGATGATAATGACAAAATGCCCATGCCTGCGCCAAAATAGCCGCCATAAAGCGCAATAAAAAATTGAAAACACACCCCCCAAACATAGGCTAGGGGCGATAAAACCGGTTCACCATTGACGATTGGAATGGCTTTGCCTTGGCGCACCACTCGCATAATTTGATCTTTGAATGCAAACAAAAACAGAGCAAATAGCACTAAAAAGGGCACAAGTCGTCTAAAAACAGACTCTGAGGTATTTACCAACAGCACCGCGCCAGCCAAAGCCCCTAGCACCGTGGGGACAAGCAAAATAACGAATAAGCGCTTGTTGGCGCTTAGCTCTTTGCGGTAGGCATAGGCACTACTCAGCGACCCCGGCCATAATGCCGCAGCGTTGGTCGCGTTGGCGTTTACCATTGGGAATGAAAACGATAAGGCCGAGAAAGAGAAGATTGTGCCGCCACCTGCTACCGCATTAACACCACCCGCAATAAATGCAGCCACAAATAAAAAGATGAGGTTGAGAATATCCATGTATTTAGTCATCATACCTGATTTGTATGGGGTCTATAACGGGCCAACTTTGCAACATAGAGGTGTTCAATGCGAATACTTCGCAAAATCTTCGTGTAACAGCAATGTTTCCCCATTGCCAACATTGCATTAAGAAAATACAATAATAACAAGTTTATCGTTATTTGCTTTTGTTAATGATTCACATAAAGTTAAGTTGATCAAAGGAGATTCATCATGAAGATTAAAATTCTTGCCCCATTATTTGCTTTTTTTGCCGCATTTGTCGTTGCTTTTCTCATACCAGATAGCGCCTCGGCTGCCACTGCTCCGGGCGGAAAAGTAAATTATTCAAGCTATACGGTCAATTACCCAGCCATTAATAATTATTATTACCAAGATGTTAATCATGTGGTGGATGTTAATAACTATTATTATGTTAAGCACAATTATTATGTGCGCGATAACAAGTATGTGACGCATGATTTAGGCTATGAAAAGCAATATATTGCTTATTCCGATACCTATCAAGTTATTCCAAATCAAAATGGCACCGTGATGGTGAATAAAGTGGCGCAATCTCCTTATGTGTATAGCACTTCGCGCTCAAATGGCACGGTATATGTGGCGGATCGTGCTGGTAGTAGCAGCTATGCTTACAATGCCAGCAGCCCCGCTTATGCGCCAGCTGCTTCAGCAAATTATGCGGCTCCAGTGACAACATCGCCTTACATGGCCCTCGATTATTCAACTGGGCGCTATGCGCAAGATGCAAGTGGGCAAACGTATTATTTAAGCAGTGTTGCGCCGGGGATGGATATTCCGCATATTCGGTTAGATCGATAAGCAAAACATCAATTTAATTTCAAAACTGGAATGGCGTTGCCCCATTCCAGTTTTTTGTTTTTCTCTTATTCCAGACGTAAAGCCGAACTCACAAACACATCATATTTGTAGTTCGGCGAATATTTTTTTCAACTTCCACAACTTATTGAGAAGATACGGTAAATTTAATAAAACCGTTTTATTGTAGGAGGCGCGTAGTTTTTGATTAATACTGTTAATTTCATGGATATTTTTGCTTGTATTCTTTGCAACATCTTTTTAGTTTTTCATTGAAATAAATTAGTAAACCGCTTACAATATTTTTTGAAATAGGTTTACTGTTTGCTATAAACGGGCGCTCTGGTACCAGCGTGCGGGCATCGGCGGACAAAAATTTTTTGAGAGGTAATAACTGTGAAGAATAAATTTTTTGTTTTGTTGTCGGCTTTGTTTGCTGCATTTGCAGTCATGATGTTTATGCCAGATACGGCAGCGGCTGTTGTCAAGCCCCCACCAACCCCAACACCGGTGATAAAACCACCGCCCGCGCCTAAGCCACCCGTATATCAACCGCCGCCGCAACAACCACCAGTGTATCAACCGCCACAGCAGCAGCCACCAGTCTATCAACCACCGGCCTCCTCATCGCCAACCTGCAAAAATTGCTCGGTTCAACAGATATCAGATCAATATTACCCAACGCAAAATATTTATGAGCCAAGCCAAACCGTTAATTATTATTACGAGGTAAATCATTATCAAGATGTGAACCACGCCTATCATGTGCAGCACAATTATTATGTGCGCAACAATCATTATGTCTATGATTACACGCAGGTTCATTATTCTGATACTTATTACCCCACGCAATATGTGCGTTACCCAGACACCTATGTTAGCAATGGTGCACCTCAATATGTGCATTACGCGCCTAAGATTCAGCAAATCAGTTCTTACAGCCCTTGCAATCAGGTCGTTTATGCCAATGGTTGTAATAATTGTGGCAAGCCGGGCGCAACAAGTTATACCAATACGGCGGGCCGAACGACGTATAGTAAAACAGGATAAGCGAAAGAATCGATAAAAAAACCGCTCAATTTGAGCGGTTTTTTTATCGAAAATTTATTTTATTCTCCTCACTTTATTAAGATGATACGGTAGGAGGCTGCAAAATTTTAAATGCTGCGCCAAATGGATCCATTGCCGCGCCCAGTTTCCCAAATGGGGTGTCATCGATCTTGCCCATGATCTGGCCACCAAGATTGGTAATCAATGCTGCGGTTTCATCGGCATTGGCAACAGCGAAGTAGTTGATCCAACTGGGCGGCATATCCCCCCAAGTTGGCTCAATCTGCATAACGCCACACAAACTATCGTTGCCATGATTCAAAACATAATATTCCAAATCGCCTTCCATTCGATTGGATGAAGCACCGAGCAGCGCCGTATAAAAAGCCACTGCTTTTTTTGCATCGGGTGTATATAGCTCATGCCACGCGGTTGAGCCGGGTAGGTTACTCACTTGCCAACCCTTGTTTAACCCGGCTTGCCACAAGCTAAACACTGCGCCAGTTGGGTCTTGCAATGAAACCATATGCCCAAACGGGTCAACAAACATCGGGGGATACATCAACGTTGCACCTAACGCAACCGCACGGGCTACATCGGCATTGATGTCATCGGTGGCAAAATAAAGCCCCCAGGCAGTTGCTCTGGGTGGCATGCCGGGCGGCATTCCCGATAAGCCTCCAACCATGTAGTCACCAAGCCGAATCGTAGTATACCCACCATATTCAGGGCCGCCGATATCATAATCCCAGCCGAATATGGCTTTGTAAAAGGCACGTGCTGCGTCAGGGTTGGGGGTCATCAAATCGGCCCAAGTTGGGGTTCCAGCGGGTTTTGCTTGTGTATAAATGCTCATGAGGATTGTATTATATAGAACAAATGTTCTTTTGTCAAGCTGATTGCGCGGTCTAATTCACAACTGTTTTGTCATATAAACGATGTGTGAGTTTTCTAAAGGAGCACGGCCGGTTTCGGTGTAGCCAAATTGTTGGTAAAGCCGAATATTTTCTTCGAAGCGTGCGTTGGTATACAAGCGAATCGATTTGTAACCTTGTTGTATGGCTTGCATTTCTGCCCATGTTAACAATTGGCGGCCTAGCCCCAGCTTTTGAAAGGTTGGTTTGATAGCGACGCTATAAATCAATATGTGTTCGGGTTCATTGATGAGCACTAATACGCCGATGATTTGGTCGAGGTGCGTCATCAGCCAAATTGTATTTTCGGCAACCATGTGTGCATAATCTGCCGTCATGGGCTGGGGTTTGCGCCCAATACGAGGGATGAATTTGGCATAGGCCTCGTCGGTTAAGGCCGCAATGGCTGCGACATCGTCTGTGGTGGCTTTGCGAATGGTATGTTGTGAGGTCGTGATGGTTACTCCTCGTCAAACATATCGCGCAAGGCATCTTCCCATACGTCATCTAGTTTTGTGAATGGGCGTTCTTCAAAACTATCGGTAATACGCGCCATATAATCTCTGACTGGGAAAGTTGGGTGTTGTTTGGCTAAATCTGACACGTGTTCATGCAATTGTTCGGTTAAGCGTGAGCTATCTCGTGATAATTCAGACAAATCTAAACGTAAGCCAAACATATGATTGACCCGTAACATTAATTCATGCCAAGCGCGATAATCGTTTTCGACGCTCATGCCTTGGGCTTTTTGATTGATTTGCGAAAAATCATACATCGGCACAAAGGCATAAAATGTGAAATATTCAATTGCCAATTGTTCGGCGCGGTCATTCATATATGAGCCAAGGCTAACCCCACCCTCATAG
>CAZLOF010000315.1:0-5945 GCA_964560745.1 uncultured Thermoflexus sp. | reverse complement strand
ATGTCTTTGTTTGCAGTCGTGGGCTTTTTTGCAGTTGTGGCAGTGGGGGCAATTGCTTATGTAAAAATCGCCCAAGAATTGCCTGATGTCGGGCAACTTAAGTCTCGCCGCAGTACTTTTGCCAGCAGCAAAATTTATGACCGTGATGGCAATTTCATTGTCGAGATTACCGATCCATCCAACCCAACTGGTGGACGTCGCACCTATATACCGATTTCGGAGATTAGTGAATGGGTGGTAAAAGCCACAACTTCAACCGAAGACCCTAATTTTTATCGTTACACGGTCGGGTTCGACCCTGTTGCCATTGTGCGGGTTATCTATTATTTGTTTACCGAGCGTGAGTTTGTGAGTGGTGGCAGCACCATTACCCAACAAGTCGCACGCAATTTACTGCTCTCGGCAGAAGAACGTACCGAGCGCACCGCATGGCGCAAATTGCGTGAAATTGTGCTGGCCAATGAAATGGTGCGCCGCTATAAGCGTGACGAAATTTTAGAGATTTATCTCAACGAAATCAACTATGGCAATTTGGCCTATGGCATCGAGGCTGCATCTGAAACTTATTTTAATAAAAAAGCCAAAGATTTAACCTTGGGTGAATCGGCACTATTGGCTGGGTTGCCACAAGCCCCGTCTTATTGGGACCCTGTTGCCAGTGAACAGCGTGGATTGCGCAGAATGCAGGTGGTGTTGGGGCTAATGGAAGAGGCGGGCTATATTACCAACGACATGGGTCAAGCCGCGCTGAAAGAGGTGGAAGCAAAAGATTTTAAATCGGTGCCAGTCAATGTGACCTCGGTTGCGCCCCATTTTATGAATTATTTGCGCCAACAGCTCGATGAAAAATATGGCAAGGCGCTGTATCAAGAGCCGGGTTTGCAAATTTACACCACACTCGACCGCAAAGTGCAACAAATTGCCGAGCAAGCCGTTAAAGAACAAATTGCCAAATTAAAAGATAAAAATGTAAATAATGGCGCGGTGGTGGTGATGGACCCTCGCAATGGTGAGGTTTTGGCGATGGTGGGCAGCGCTGATTTTTATAATACCCAAATTAGAGGGCAGGTTAATGTGGCATTGTCGTTGCGACAGCCCGGCTCGACCATTAAACCATTTACCTATTTAACCCAAATGGAAAAAGGTGCAACTCCCGCTACCTTATATTGGGACGTGCCAGTGTCATTTCGGAATCAGTGGGGCCAATATTACACCCCGCAAAATTACGACCTGACTTTCCATGGGCCAATGTTGATGCGCGATGCCTTGGCGCGTAGCATGAATATTCCGGCTGTCATGGCATTGCATACCGTCGGCATTACCGATTTTCTTAAAGTCACCGATCGTGTTGGTATTCATTTTCCGCCAAACCCACAATATGGCTTGGCGATAACCTTGGGCGGTGCAGAATCACGCCTGATTGACATGACAGCGGCCTATGCCTCAATTGCAAATCAGGGTAAATATATTACACCAACCTTGACCAGCCGTGTGATACGGGGCGATGGCAGAGTATTATTCGACTCAAAACAAGTAAAAGGTCAACCCGTAATTGCGCCAGAATATGCGTATCAAATTGCCAATATGTTAAGCGACAATTCGGCACGCGCCCCATCCTTTGGCCCAAACAGTGTGCTAAAACTTAACCGCCCAGCTGCGGTTAAAACCGGCACGACCAATGATTACCGCGATAACCTCGCCATTGGCTTTACACCCGACCTCACCGTTGGCGTATGGACAGGCAATACCGACAACGCTGCAATGAAAAATGTAAGCGGCATTGACGGGGCTGCCCCAATTTGGAATCAGGTAGTGAGTCGAACTTTGCAGGGCAAACCAGCGCTCGATTTTGTGCGACCTGACAATGTGATCGAAATTGAAATTTGTTTGGATGGCGGACGAGCGGCTTCGCCCTATTGCCCACAAAACCGCCGCCGCAAAGAGGTTTTCAAGGCCGATCAAGGCCCTTTTGTGGCCGATCAACGCGCCGAATATGCCGCCCGCGTAGGTGACCAAAGCTATGTTGGGCAACTTGTGCGCTATACCCCGCCCGCCCCGGGTGAGCCAACGGTCACACCATTAATTATAGAACCGACAGCCATGCCAGCCGCTCAACCTGACCCAGCCTCGGGCAATGTGCAAATTACTAACCCGCCCAATGGCAGTATTTTAGGGCGCGGCTTGTTATCGATCAATGGTGTGGTAAACCCAACTGGGTTTGAGCGGTATCAAGTTGAATGGGGCATTGGTGATAACCCCAGCGACTGGCGCTGGATTAGCGGCCCACATCTTAGCCCCGTGGTGAATGGGCAATTAACCCAATGGGGCGGCATCGATGGCCTGCCCCCTGGGCGCTATGCCATTCGCGTCACGGCGTTTACATCGGCAGGGCCGGTGGTTAGTATTAGCCATTTTGATGTGCGTTAATCGCTAAAACTACCCATCTGCGGCTTGCAGCAGCGCCAACACCTGCGCATATTCTTTCAGTCGGGCATAGTCACGCTCGGTGGGATGAGGGATGCGGCGCAAGTCCATATTGTCGGCAACGTCGGCTAGCTTAACCTGTCGTGCAATCGGGTTTGCGGCAGCCCGCCCGGCGGCGGTTAAGCGGTCTTCGCCTGCCCGTTTGGTCAGCGCATCTACGGCGGTCACAATGTCATCGCTAAACCTAGCTTGGCGCAAATCGTTCAAACTAATTGGCGTGTCTTCGACCACATCGTGCAACGCCGCCGCAATACGTTCGGGCATCTGTGTCATTTGCATCATGAGGCGTAAAGGATGCAAAATATAGGGATTACCGACTTTATCTACTTGCCCTGCATGTGCCCGCGCGGCAATTTCAATCGCTTTTTCGAGTGTGCTCATAAAGTTAAGTGTACTACTCAGCTAGAATACAGCACAAACCTCTATGGAAGCAATTTTGATCGGCACCGCCCAAGATGCTGGTGTGCCCCAGACCGGCTGCTATTGCCCGCGCTGCACCCGCGCCCGCGGCAACGCCTATTTTCGACACTATACGGTAGCATTGGGTCTAATTGACCGCGCCACACAATCATATTGGCTAATTGATGCCACGCCCGATTTTCGTGAACAGTTACATTTGATGCACGAAGCCGCGCCCGATTGCACCTTGCGTGGCATTTTTTTGACCCACGGGCATATTGGGCATTACACCGGCCTCATACACATTGGCAAAGAAGCAATGAACACCCGCGATCTGCCCATTTATGCCACCGCCAGCATGTGCACATTTTTACGCAACAATGGGCCTTGGTCGTTGCTGGTCAGCAATGGCAATGTGCGTTTGTGCGAATTGCAACCCGAACAAGCAATGACATTAGGTGATGTGCAATTCACCCCAATCCCAGTGCCACATCGCGGTGAATTTACCGACACAATGGCCTATGCCCTGCGTGGCCCCAATCTTTCGCTGTTTTATTGCCCCGATATTGACCGTTGGGAACAATGGCGCTATGATGTACGTGAGGTTGTAAGCCACACCGATATTTCACTATTAGACGGCAGCTTTTTTAGCGGCAACGAATTACCGGGCCGCGATATGAGCAAAATCCCGCATCCCCAAGTCACCGATACGGTTAATCGGCTACAAGGGGTTCAGGCGCAGGTTTACTTTATCCATTTTAACCATTCCAACCCGTTGCTAGATGCAAACAGCCCCGAACGACATTGGCTACAATCGCAAGGGTTTGCAGTCGGCGAACAAGGACAACGCTGGAAACTGTAAATAATCAATTACGAATTACAAATTACAAATTACGAATTGGGTGTGATAATTCGTGAGTCACGAATCACAAGTCATGATCCATAATTCGTAATTCATAATTCGTAATTCGTAATTCACAAACACCATGAACTTAATTTCTTATTGGCAACAGACAAGTGACCGTACCGTCGTTAAAAGCGCCGATTTACCGGCGACGAGTGATGTCGTCATTATCGGCGCTGGGGTGCATGGCGCATCGGCGGCGTATTATGCGGCAAAATTAGCCGAGGCAACAGGCCAGCGGGTAACGCTACTTGAGCAAGAATTGCCGGCCTTTGGCGCATCGGGGCGTAACGGCGGCTTTGTGTCAACTGGCACCGCCGATGGTTACGCCAGCACCGCTAAACGGGTTGGGCGCGATATCGCCAAGCACATTCTCACGCTTTCGATGCGTACACGTGGGTTAATTCAAACTGCGCTTAGCGAAGACAATATTCAATGTGATTATCGCATCACCGGCAAAATCAATTATGCCTTAAGCGAAACCTCATTCGCCAATATGCGCGCCAGCGCCCAAATGATGCGTGAAGACGGCCTCGATATCGAGATGCTCGATCATAAAGAATTGCAAAAATTGGTCGATACGCCCTTGAGCGAGGAAATTGAAGGCGGCAAATATGTGGCTGGCGATGGCTTGCTGCATTCAGCCAAATTTGTGGTGGGCTTGGTCGCCGCTGCCCAAAAGCATGGCGCAACCATCTGCTTAAACACCAAAGTGACAGGCATGAGCGCCGCTGGCACAACAGTCAATATTCAGACCAACCGTGGCAATATTAGCGCTGGGGCCGTCATCGTCAGCGTCAACGCATGGTCAAGCACCATTTTGCCAAAGCTGAAAGACCTAATCACCCCTGTACGCGGGCAAATTCTCAGCTATGCCCCCATTGCGCCAGTGTTGCGGCAAGGTATGGGCGTAGAAGTAACGCCAACGGGCGAATATTGGCAACAAACCGTCGATGGCAGCATTGTCATTGGTGGCTGTCGGCATGATGCGCCTGACCGTGAGTGGAATGTCTTGGCGGAAGGGCTACATGATGGGGTGCAATCATCGATTGAGAAGGTCTTGCCGCGTTTATTCCCTCGGCTTGGGCCGCTCACGATTGCGCAACGTTGGGCCGGGCCGATGGCCTTTACGCCCGATTATTTGCCTGTGATTGACCGCGCTAGCGAATTGCCAAACACGTGGGTATCGGGTGGTTTTTGTGGGCATGGCATGGTTTTTGGCTTGCCATTCGGTCAATTATTGGCCCAAGCCGCCCTACAAAACACCACACCGAGCGACCTGATTCCCTTCCGCCTTTCGCGGCCATCTTTGTGAGGAAGTTGCAAAGTGGCAAGTGGCAAGAAGCAAATTCGAATATTAATTGCCACTTGCCACCTGCCACTTTGCAACCTGCAACTTGCCACATTTTAGGTTGAATGCCGCACCACGAGCCAACCCGGCATGACGAAATCAGCCGGTGGTGAATCGGGGGTTTCGATGAGACCAAAAAGCATTTGAGCGGCAACGGCAGCCATTTCTTGGCGTGGTTGATGCCATGTCGTGAGGGCCGGAATGGCAAACGCCGCCGAGTCGATGTCATCAAAACCAGCCACCCCAATATCGGTGGGGATGGCAAAGCCATGACGATGCAAGACTGATAGCGCCCCCAAAGCCATTGCATCATTAAAACACCAAATAGCGCTGCGCACATTGCGCAATTTTGCGCTGTGTTGGCTGAGCAATTGCTCAGTGGCAGCGGCCCCATCTTGCACCCTCCCCTCTGGGCTATCAATATGAATGGCAGGGGCGAGCGAATTTTGCTTAAGCACATCACGCCAAGCCTGTAGCCGATCAGATTGCGCTTTATCGGCGCTGCCATTACCCAAATAAATGATGTTTTGATAGCCTTTTTTGATTAAATGTTGCACAATAGCGCAACCACCGCCATAGTCATCGTGACAAACCGAATGCCCAATATGATCAGCCGCATGTGAGTTGACGGTGACGATGGGAATATTGATCTCGCGGAACAACTGAGAGTAACGTGGACCTTCGCGCCCCGACGACACAATAATGCCCTCAACATTACGCCCTTGAAAACTACGTACAATTTCTAATTCACGTTCTTTATCTTGGGTTTCGTTACTGGCAATAAATAGGCTATAACCACGTCGATTG
>CAZLOF010000314.1:0-5946 GCA_964560745.1 uncultured Thermoflexus sp. | reverse complement strand
GTGCCAACTTTCAAACGGGCGTATTAACGCGGTGCCGGGTGATGGCCCGCCGACGGCCGAAATCATGTTGATTGGTGAAGGACCGGGCATGAATGAAGATAAACATGGCTTGCCGTTTGTAGGGGTTTCGGGCAAATTTTTAACCGAATTATTGAGCAAGGCCGGTTATAAACGCGAAGAAGTGTTTATTACGAATGTGGTGAAATGTCGCCCACCGCAAAATCGCGACCCATTGCCCGAAGAAATGAGCGCGTGTAATGGCTATTTGGCGCGTCAAATTGCCTTAATTAACCCCAAAATTATCGTCACCTTGGGGCGGTTTTCAATGTCAAAATTTTTCCCTAATGAGCGCATTTCGGTCATTCATGGGCAGGCGCGCAAGGTCAATGGTCGTGTGGTGGTGGCGATGTATCATCCAGCCGCAGCTTTACATCAACCAGCATTGCGGGCCACGCTTGAGCAAGATTTTGCTAACTTAAAAACATTGATTGCAAATGTGCAAAGGACGATGGAAAAGGAAAAGCCGCCAGTGCCCAAGGCAGTTGTCACTGCATCAGTGCCACTGCTGCCAAAACAAGCCGACCCCAACGATAAAGACGCAGATGAAAACACCCAACTGAGCCTTTTTTAGAGAGGGTTCATAGACAAGCAGCTTTCTCTTGATAAAAATATGCGTACCCCTGCTGGCAAAGAATGCCGCTATTATTACCAAGACTATTTTCGCGGCAACGACCGCCAAGAATGTCGCCTCATTGACCGCAACCCGCGTGGCAAGCGCTGGAAACCTAGCCTGTGCAATACTTGCCCCGTGCCCGAAATTTTGCGCAACAATGCTTGCCCCAATTTGGCGCTCGAGGCGACGGTCGACGAGTCATTTTTCGGGTTAAAGCAGGCCGTGAAAGTGTATGCGGTTTGCACCGAGCAGATGTGTGAGGTCGATAAACCGTCGGTCGGGTGCGGGCATTGCCATGCGAAGGTGTAAGACCGTTGACAAGATTGTTATATCATTAGCCTAACCCGATATAAAGTTAGGCCGATGCACCGCTATATTGCTTGATGCCGGCGCGCCAGACCCGTGTTGCGCCCCAAAACACTGCGATCGCAAACCCTAGCCATGCAAACATTTGCCATAGTGGCAATTCGCCACGCAACGCCTGCACCGGAACAGATGTTGCCACCGCAATTGGAACCACAAAGGTAATCAATATTCGCAACCAAGCCGGAAAAATACTGGCTGGGTATTTGCCTGTATCCATCAGTGCAGCCAAAATCGTGACGTTATTGTCAGATTTTGTGAACCAAAAGACAGCAGCAATCAACACAATCCATAGGCTATAAATCAAGGTCATGCCACTGAGCGCTAACACTAAAAACATCAACAAATCGGAAAATGCGACGCCACGCCCAGTCATACTAATGCCAATTGGAACCATGATTACGGCTTGGATGATATTTTGCACTTGCCAAATGGTAATACGGTTGAGACTGATCAACAATTGGCTATTGACCGGTAGCAAAAAGGTGTAATCGAGTGTGCCTTGTTGCACCGCTTTGTTGAAATATTCGGTATTTGGGAAAATAATGCCAAACAAAATGCCCATCACCAATTTCCAAACACCGAGCAACACAATCATGTCACCGTTGCTCCAGCCGCCCAAGGTGTCGGTATTGCTATAAATCACATTAAGCGAAATCAATTCCCATGTCAACCACATCACGCTTGTTAGTAACTCCACCGCCAAGTTGGCACGATAGGCTAACGCAATATTTACATTGAGCTTAAGAAAGGCCGAAATAATCTTCAAAATTCGCATAACAGGAAATTACGAATTGCAAACACATCTCATTATCTGACGACTGGTTACTGGTTACTAACTACTGCATTTTGCATTTTAAGCGCCTCACGCGCAGCCATTTGCTCGGCGATTTGTTTGCTGGGGCCTTGCCCTGTCGCCGCCATCAATTCGCCCAACCAAACTTCAACCTTAAACCGCTTGGCGTGATCTGGCCCTTCGGTTCCAAACAATTGATACCGTGGGGTCACATTCAACACGCTTTGACTCCATTCTTGCAATAGGGTTTTCGCATCGCGGTCTAAATTTTCGATCAATAAGGTATGCGCGAGCGCCTCGAGCAGCGGCACAAAAAAAGCCTGCGCCGCCGCCATGCCTTGATCAAGATAAATAGCCGCTAACACTGCCTCAAACGCATCGCACAAAATGTTAGCACGTTGGCGGCCTCCACTATCCTCTTCACCCTTGCCCAAATTTAACATGCTCGGCAGCCCAATATTATGGGCAAATTGGGCCAAGGTTGCCGCGCGAATGAGCGCCGCCCGCAATGAGGTTAACCGCCCTTCACCTAGCGTCGGAAATTGCTGATAGAGCCATTCAGCCGCAATAAAATTAACAATGGCATCGCCCAAAAATTCTAAACGCTCATTGTTTTGAACCGGCGTTTCTTTTGTTGAGTGTTCATTTGCATATGACTTATGAGTTAGCGCCGTGAACAACAACGCTGGGTTTTCAAAAGAAGGTATCACGCTTCAAAACGCTTTAAAACTAAAACACTATTGTGCCCACCAAAACCAAAAGAATTATTCATCGCTACCCGCACCGCATGTTTACGCGCTTCGTGCGGCACATAGTCCAAATCACAACCAGCCGCTAGGTCTGGCTCGGTTAAATTTAAGGTGGGTGGCACAACCCCATCATTAATGGCCGAAACACAGGCTGCCGCTTCAATTGCCCCTGCTACCCCCATGCAATGCCCAGTCATGCTTTTGGTGCTGCTGGTTGGCACTTTATAGGCATAATCACCAAACACGGTTTTAATGGCTTTGGTTTCAGATACATCATTTAGCGGTGTGGCTGTGCCATGCGCATTAATGTAGTTTACATCCGTCGGCTGCAAATTGGCATCTGCCAAGGCACGCTTCATGGCGCGGGCCGCGCCAGCCCCGCCCTCAGATGGCGCGATAATATGATGTGCATCTGTCGTTTGGCCATACCCCACAATTTCGGCCAAAATGCGTGCCCCACGTGCTAAGGCAAATTCCAACTCTTCTAAAATCATCACACACGCGCCTTCGCCTACCACCACGCCATCTCGTTTTTTATCAAATGGGCGCGGCGAGTTAATTGGCAGCATGACTTTACTCAACGCGCCAATTTGCGCAAAGCCCGTCATGCCCAACTTGGCTACAGTTGCATCGGCACCACCTGCCAACATGGCTTTGGCCTTGCCAAAACGCACCAAATCAAAAGCTTGCCCAATACTATCATTGCCAGTGGCGCACGCCGATACCGGTGAATAAGATGGCCCCTGAGCATGGGCAACAATCGCTACCATGCCTGCGCCGCCATTGTGCATAAACATCGGCACAATAAATGGGTTTACTCGCCGCACCCCTTTCTGATTCAATACATCATGTTCTGCCACCAATGTTTTGTGCCCACCCACTGAAGAGCCAATGACAACCCCAACCTCTTCGCAAATGTCAGGGGTAATAATCAACTTCGCATCTTGCAATGCCTGTTTGGCCGCTGCAACCGCAAAATGTTCATATTGGTCTGCTCGGCGCGATTCCGCCGTATCCATATAGTCACCAACATTAAAATTTTTTACTTCGCAAGCGTATGCGGTGGGCAAGCCGGTCGGGTCAAACTTAGTAATGGGGGCTACGCCCGATTTCCCTGCCGTCATGGCAGCCCAAGTATCGGCCCAATTTAACCCTAATGGCGTAACCGCCCCGATTCCGGTGATAACAACTCTGCGTAATTGCATAAATAACAATATGAATTCACCAAGCTATATGCGAAATATGCTTACAAAATGGCATATGTCTAATAAAGCCTAGCATTTTGTCATTGGTAATTTTCCAATGATTATACGGCGAGTCTGGTAGAATTAGGAACTATAAATGACATGTAATTACATGAGGAAAAATCTCGTATAATACGTGCCACAAATAACAGCACTTTGGGGTGTGGCCAAGTGGTAAGGCGGCGGACTTTGAATCCGCAATGCGTTGGTTCGATCCCAGCCACCCCAGTCGCTAAAAATAAAACGGTTTTACTTTTTTAGTAAAACCGGTTTATTTTTAGGTCTTGCTGGCGTGGATTTCATGTAAATTAGTATTTTTAGCTTGACAATGTTACATCAGCAAGTGTGAACAAGTTTTCGCCGATTTCACTATCATTTCGTGATTCAGGCGAAAATTTATTTTAATTTTTACTGTTTGTTGAGAAGATGCGATGATGTGAGTTTGCCCATTTTAAAAACAGTTTTTTGAAAACAAAATTGCCCAATTTTGCAAATATCTACGCCTAAACACTTAGCCCCTTTGTCGGGTGATATGTAGATCAATATCTGCTAAACTAGCACGTTATAAAAGCGAACAATACTCATTTTATCGAGTGAATAAAAGTAGGGATTGTTAAAAAAGACTTTTGGAAGGATAAAAAATCGCATGAAAAACATTGTAGTCATTGGGGTAGGTTATGTAGGTCTACCGATGGCCGCTGGATTCGCCGACTTTGGCAACCGCGTGATGTGTGTTGATGTCAACGAAGACAGAATTGCAGGCTTAAAAAACGGCATAATGCCAATTTACGAACCAGGTTTAGAAGAGTTGACCCGCCGTAATGTTGCCGCTGGGCGCTTGATTTTTACGACCTCGTATGAAGATGCGCTGAATGGCAAAGACGCACCGGCTGAATATGTATTTATTGCTGTAGGCACACCCGAAGGTGTAGATGGCGAAGCAGATTTGCGTTATGTGCGGGCTGTGGCCGAGACCATTGCCATCACGATGGATCACCCGTTGATTATCATCAATAAAAGCACAGTGCCAGTGGGAACCGGCGACTGGGTGTCAGATATTGTGCGCAGCAAACAACCCAAACCGATTCCATTTAGCGTGGTGAGTAACCCCGAATTTTTGCGTGAAGGGGCGGCTGTTACCGATTTTATGTATCCTGATCGCGTGGTTTTAGGGTCGTTAGACGAAAACGCCGCTCAAAAAGTGGCGCAGTTATATTTGCCATTGCGTGCGCCACTTATTATTACCGACTTGCGCACCGCCGAAATGATCAAATATGCCAGCAATGCCTTTTTAGCGACCAAAATTTCATTTATCAATGAAATCGCTAATATTTGTGAAGCATTGGGGGCCGATGTTAAAGAAGTGGCGGCAGGCATGGGCTACGATAAACGTATCGGACGGGCTTTTCTCGATGCAGGCTTGGGTTATGGCGGCTCATGCTTCCCCAAAGATGTCAAAGCCTTGTCACACATGGCAAATATTCAAGGCAAACACCCGCAATTGCTCGAAGCCGTGATGCAAATTAATGCCGATGCTCGCCGTAGTATTGTGTCGAAAGTGCGTGATTTGGTGTGCGCCAATGACAAGCGCACCGGCGGCAGGCTTAATAGACTAGAGGGTAAAGTGATTGGGGTGTTGGGTTTGGCCTTTAAAGCCAATACTGATGACATGCGCGAAAGCCAGCCAGTTGATATTATTCGTATGTTGCAAGCCGATGGCGCAACCATTAAGGCTTATGATCCCGTAGCGATGGAAAACGCTGGACGTTTGCTTAAAAATGTCACCCTATGCGAGGATTCTTATGAGTTGGCCGACGGTTGTGATGCGATAGTGATTGGGACCGAATGGAACGAATTTAAGAACCTTGATTTGGTTAAATTAAAGAAGGCCATGCGTCACCCGATTATTGTTGATGGGCGTAACTTATATGACCCAACTAAAATGCGCGAACTTGGGTTTACTTATCGTGGTGTTGGGCGCGGGTATGTATAAAGAACCCCGTTACGTTTTCAGCGCAAATTTTTAAAAGATGAAAGGCCGATTTCACAGCCCCTCCCTTAAGCATAGCTTAAGGGAGCGATAGTGGAATCGGCATTTCCGCAATTTTCACCCGTTCTCGA
>CAZLOF010000313.1:0-5952 GCA_964560745.1 uncultured Thermoflexus sp. | reverse complement strand
CACCCAGGTATCGCTATCATTCATCTGCACCAGCACAAAATTAATGTCGTCTTCCGACAACGTGCCCGGGTTGGCATACATCAAACGCCGCGCCACCCCCATTGCTCGAAAACGCACGGCAGAATCCAGCGTGGTATTTGCTACCACCGCCCACACCGCTTTTTTTGCCTGAAAACACGGGTAACAATAGGTGTCGAGCAGCCACAATACCTCTTGCAGCACTTCGTTGCTGCGCTCGTAGGTCAACATCGCCATTAATGCACACACAAACGAAGGCTGTGTAAAAGTTTGATGCACAAAATGGGTTTTATTTGGGGTGTGAGTTTCTGCCAAGCGCCCGATCACCCGCAATACATTGCGACGCAAAAGCGCAGTCTCGGCATGACGCATCAACCCAAGCAACTGGGCTAAATGCGTTGGAGTCAGGTTGCTTCGCAATCGGGTCGCCACCCCTTCCGTTGCATAATAATCACTATCACGCAGGGTTTCTAGCAACTGTTCGGGGCTGAGGCCATCTAAAATTTGCGCAGCCACCGAGCGTTGCGTAGGTGAGCCAACCGTGCTCAGCCCCACCAGCCACTCGCTCGCACCCCAGCCCTGACGATTGCGATCCCCAAAATCCAGTTTTGTCCAGTAGTCGCCAATTTGCAACGCCTCCGCCTGCGCATTACGTGGCATCACCGCCACAATCTGGTTAAGATCATCTAACTTACGCAAATAGGCTGCATGGGTAACAATATAAGTTTGCGCCATAATTTAGGAATGTTTGTGTTGTCTCAGCCAACCGGCTGCAACATTTCTAATAACATTTGCTTTTCATCGTCCGACAAATTCAGTTGCTCGATATCGGGACCGCGATACGCCAAGCGCCGATTTTGGCTAGGCAGCGCCAGCGATTGCAGCCCGCATTGCTCAATTTTTCGCCAATAGTGCGTTCTGCCAAAGGCAAACATAAAAAAATTAAGCACCTGCTGGTTTGTGCCCACCATTTGGCTGGCATCGCCCAAATTTCGCTGCGCCGCACGCTGGGTACGCAAATGCGGCACTGGAATATAACGTTTGTTTGCCATATTTTTTAAAGGGTTAATCCGGTGATCTGTTGAATCCATATCCGACACAAATCTACACGCACATAAACACCACCATCCCCACACATTGTTTGCGTATTACTGGTAGCACGCGATGTCACCCCCAACAACACGTAGTCATCATTTGCAACTTTCACATACAGCGGCCCGCCACTGTCGCCTTTGCAGGTATCTTTTTGCAGCCCGCGTATGCCCGCCACCATCTCACGCGTCGGTTTACAGCCATAATCACGCTTGTCCGATGTGTCTGCACAGTCCATACTCACAATCGGCACATCGGTTTTGCGCTTAATACCATACCCAAAACGCCCGTCGCTATCGGTTGTGCCAAACCCAACCACTGTCGCAATGGCAGGTTGGGTGGCATTGCCTACCTGAGCCACCGACATCAACCGACGAGGCACAGGGTTAGCATTTTTTGCCAGTTTTAACAAACGCAAATCCAAATCTGGATGCACATAACAAGAGATTACAGGGATAACTTCTGCGCTGGCTAGGTCGAACACAGATTGCCCAAACAATACGCGCGTCACATTTCTGCAATGTTTTGCCGTAACCACCCATTGTGAGGCGATTAACGTGCCGGTGCAAAAAAACTCAAGCGCCCCCCCCACCGCACAACACTCTAAAAACTCCGATGTTTCAACCCCACCCACAATTTCTGAATCTTCAATCGGTAAAGGAAGCGAACCGGGCGGCAAATTGTCCGTCAAAAGCATAGTCTGTCCGATTAAACGTGCGGTCTCGTGATCGAGATACTCAGCATTAGGTTGTTCATCTGGGTTGTCATCTATGTTTGTCATTGCTTATTTCTGTTACTGTTTCGGCACAATCACACTACCAATCACCTCACCCGCTGGCATCATCTTTAACGTTTTGCTGTCCCAGCCATATTTTTGCGCCGAGCGACGTCGGTTCGCATTATTGCTGTCCTTCAAGGCATTTATCGGCTGATCAGACACCAAGACCAAGAAATTTGGATTGCCATCTAGGTGACAGGTGCCACAGGCTTCCATCAACTGGCTAATGCTCAGGTGCAAATACGCACCACGTTGGGTGCTTTCAGCAGGCAGGGGATCATGCACAAAAAAGCCGGTGGTGTTGCCTTGCGCATCAGCGGTATACCCAGCTAGCACTAGAAAGTGCCCACCCGCAAAACTTTCGCCCGTCACCACCCGCAATGGCGCATATTTAATCAGTAAAATCGCACTCTGATGTTTGTTCAATAGCTCTCGAAACTCGCGTGTGGCTTGTGTAGCATCTGCATATTGTTTGCGCGTTATTTGAATTTGCTCGGCGCGAAGCAAATTTTCCAATTCCCATACGGCGGTAAATTCGCCAAAGGCTTTATTCGGTAAATGTCTGGCATACAGTTGGTCTACCGTCGTATAGGCCTGCACCGCCCGCCCGCTATTAATCAGCATCGCAATACAAGTTGGCCCACAATCGCCGCTATGAGAAGCCGCCGTAACACCTGTTTGCGAATGATATGGGATCATCAAACGCAGATCACGGGGTTGGTTTAGTGCCTCAAATTCCTTACGCAAGCTGCGCATCGCCGCAATCACTGGACGCTCGCGCAATTGCCCCTGTGGGCTTTGTTCAATCCAACCATCACGTCCCCACAATGGGTCGCCATGCCCAATCAAGCTGCCCACCGACAAACACCAAGGGCACATCGCCAACATCGGCGAATGTTGATCGAGCCAACGAAACATCTCAATAGCGCGAGCGGCATGTTCTTCCTCTGTTCGTGGACGATCATGCCCAGCCCAAGAACCAGACTCAGGTGTAAAGATACCACCCTCTGTCGAGATCAACGGAATGTCATCCATCTTTAGGTCGCTACCAAACGCCTGTGTAAAGCATTCAGTCACAATTTCATACCCACGCAAACACATATCCCAAAATCCGCCCATGCCACTATGCGGGTCAAAATCCGGCGGTTTTTCATAAGTGGCAACATGCACCGCGATCCATCCCCCACGCCTAAAAATATCTAATGTTTCTTGGCGATGATGGGCCGCCAAATATTTAGTCAGTTTTTGGGCAAAACGCACTGTTGACCAAGGCGCGTCAACGCCATTGTTAAACGCGCTCACGCCAAGCGCATAGAAAGCCGGACGCATACCTGCCGCCAATGTTTTTTGGGCATCGTTCACCCAGCCACGCGCCAACAGGGGCACAACTTCGGGATCGTCGTGTCCCTGTTGGTGAATGCGCCCGCGCCAATGTTCCTTCCATTCATAATCCAGCACCGGCTCGTTGCCAATTTCGGCAAACGTAATACCCGCCGCCGCATACATGCGCATTTTTTGGTAATAGTATTCTGGCAATGGGTCAGGGAATTGCTTGTCTACATAAAAGCGCACAATCGGCTCGATGCCAGCTTTTTTGAGTTGGATACACCAATCTAGCACCTCGCGCCGGTTTGGATCGCCATTGTCGAGTTGCTTAAACCACTTCGCACCAATATCCTTAAGATAGCCGATCCACATCTCGCGTTTGTCGGTGGGTGGTGCGCCATGCCCAGGTGCGCCATGCATACCGATTCCGCTACCACGCATGCGGGTTCGGGGCTTTAAGGCATCTGTTGCACCATTTTTCACCTGCTCCCAAATCTGAGCGATGGCTTGTGAGTTGTTGTTATTTAAAATCTCTAAGATTGCATCACGAAAATGCTTAGGGATTGCCCACGTGTCAATACGCGGGCCGCTGTAAGGCGTTTGGCGAAACTGCGGGTTGTTTTGGAACAAAGCCGCCGCGCCCGACGCATCGAACCATGCGCCCCAAGCGGTGTTGTTCACTTTTGCCACCGTTGCCATTGCGTTAAATAAATCTTGCCACGAGAAAGTTTTTGCGGGCGCAGGAGCGGGGGCTTCGGGTATGGCAGCCGGTTTGGGCCACGCCAAAGCCGAAATCGCACGATATTCATCCTCACCCATACACTTTTTGTTGTCGCCTTGTGTTTGTCTATCTACCCCCAATCGCCACAACGATACACCCGATGCACCCAACACCCGCGCCCACTCTACCTGTTGCGAAATTTCCTCGTTGGTTGGGCGGCGTATGTCAAAGCTCGCCTGCAACATCGGAATGATCGGCTTGTTATAACGACGCAGATTATTAAAGGCTTCTTTCATCACCTCAGCAACCGGTCGCTGAAACAAAATTGGGTAGGTTTGCGGATGAAAACTGTCAATGCCCTCCAAAAACGGATCTACACGTTGCAAAAATTCATTCGGACGACGCGCATCCAAACAAAACCCAATATGGGTGTTGGGCAACCCATTGCGCAGCCGTTGCATAAAGTCGCGGGCTTCGTCGGGTCCACCCTTCCAATACAAACGGTTAAAACGTCCCCGCGCTGGGGTGATCGGCTCCACCTCTAAATCGAGAATGAGCGATTTGACCCCTGTCACCTGCGCCGCTTGAATAACCATGTCGGTTTCTTCGGGCACAATATAGCGTCCGGTTCTGGCTTCATAGCCATTGGGAACACACCATACATGTACCCCCAGATTATGCTGTGCCAATGTGTTCACCCATTCGGCAATGCGCTCTGGCCCTGTAATTGCCATCGGGTCTGCCGCATCATCAAATGCCACCATCCACTCATTGCCGTCTAGCACTTTAACGATAACGCCCGTGACGTTGGGCATATTTGTGCGAACATGTTCAGCAAATTGGGCAATTGATTTGCCTGGCGTAATTTTGGCACGCCATTGCACGAGAAGGAGTTGATTATCAAAAGGGTTCATTGAGCTTCGTTGTATCTTTTTTAATGTAAATTAAAAAGCATAAAAATGCGGTTTTCGTCAATTTCACAATTGCTCCTTCAAAAGACCAGATTACTGGCCTACGCTTGAAGGAATGTTAGTGAAATCGGCGGTTCCTCTATTCTTACCCTTGCTTGTTATATAAAGGCAGCATACCAATCCCACCGCTTCATCATCGTCTCACAATCGCCTCAAACTCTAAGCGCCCGCAACACCCCAGCCAGCGCCCCACCCACCAACACCGCCGGCAACAAGCCAAACACCAGCATGACCAGCACGATGACCCAAACGGCGGCGAACTCGCGGCGGGGAAAGTGACGATAACTGACAAGGGCGCAATCAACGAACAAAGACAAGCCAATAAAAAACATCAGGCCGCCCAAAATAGTCTTGGGGAAATAATTGATGCTGGCGCTGGCAAATAACAAGATGCCGACGCACACCAGCATATTGGCCAAGCCGCCCCAGCGATTGCGCACCCCCATGCGATGCGCGAGCACGCTACTAAACAGCGAATGAAACCAAGGCGTGCAACCCACCGCGCCCAACAGCACATTCGTCACCCCCGAGGCCATCAACTCACGGTTAAAGTCTTGCGGTTGCCCAAGCGCCAAGCCAATGGCGGTGCAATTCATCAGCAGCACCACCGTGCAAATAAGCGCAATCAAAAACAGATTGAGCAATTGCGACAGCAAATGCGCCCCAATCATGGCCCAATTGGCCCACAATGCCTGCGCCCATTGCAGCGGTGCAAACGATACCGACACCGCGCCCATATTCGTCAACCAGCCATTTTGCTGGGCCACAGCCACATTGCCACCCCACAACCATAATACCGCGTAAAAAAGGCCGATCTCGGCCAACAACACCAACGGCATGGTGGCCGGGTGGCGAAACCGTGCGGTCAAGCCCAAAAACAACAGACCAAATAGCGCCCCTACGCCACATTTCAACGCGAGATCGGGGCTTTGTAATAACGCAAAACTGACATCTTCGCCAGTCATTAAGCCGAAGCTACCCCGCACGCTCAGCGCCCCCGCCCCGGCCAAAAAACCGGTAATGATGGCTTTGGGCAACCATTGAAT
>CAZLOF010000312.1:0-5955 GCA_964560745.1 uncultured Thermoflexus sp. | reverse complement strand
CCCGATGCTGATCTTGAACCCGGCAACCCACTCGCTACCGATTGGGCACAAGCCTTTTTGCGACGTGGCGCAACCTATATTGGCAATCTCGGCTATGGCTATGGCGACAGTGACCTCAACGCCTATTCAGAGCAGCTCTCGACGCTATTTGTCAAAAAGATGGGGCAAACGACCACCGTAGGCGAAGCCCTGCTCGAAGCCAAACGCAGCTATTATGGAACTCGCAGCAGTGGCCAATTTTCAAATTACGACGAAAAAGTCATCGGCATCATGACACTTTACGGCTTGCCTATGCTTAAGGTCACAAATACAACCGCACAAAATGCCAAATTACAAGCGAACCATGCGGCTGAAATCGCAGTCGCCTTCAGTTTTGCAATGACTGAAACGCAATTATCGACCGGCAGCTATTTCAAAGTAATAGGTGAAGACGAAGTCAACATCACTGTCGGGCGGCCTGTTTTGCCCCAAAAAGTGCAAGAGGTTTCACAAGCTGGCAAAATTGCGCATGGGGTGCTGATGTTAGGCGGGGTATTTACCGATTTGCACCCATTCAACCCAGCAATTGCGCGGGTAATTACCGACGAGCTGCGCTCACCCGATGAGCCAACTTTCCCCAACACGGGTTGGTATCCCACCCAACTGGGTGCAATCAATCGGTTTTTAGATTTAAAAGCGCAATCTCATGACCACTTGGTGATCATTCCCGGTCAGTTTGTCGCCACCGCCACCGAAACCGAAACCTTGGGCACACAACGGTTATATTCACAGCTCGAGCTTGAGGTGCAATATGCCGATAATAAAGCCGAAGACTTTAGCCCCCCTAGCATTTACGCCACCACAGGTGTTTTGATTGATGGCAATCTCACTTTTCAAGTGCACGCCAATGACGACAGCGGCACAATTCAACGTGTGGTCATTTTATATCGGGCGTTAGATGAATATACCTGGCGAAAAATTGAGCCAACTTGGGTGACGGCATCGCAACGGGCGACGGTCACAGTGAGTGCGCCGCTTAAACCGCATGAATATGCAGTGCAGGTCGCCGACCCAAGCGGCAATGTGACCGAGTTGCGCGATTACGGAAATTATTACCAAATTCCGTTCAAGCAAACCCTAAATGTCAGTAAAACGGTCACCCCAACCTCGGCTTCTCCAAATACGCTAATTACCTACACGATTGTGGTCTCGAACCCCGAACTGGTGGCAATGACCAACGTCAGCGTAACCGATATATTGAGCACAGGTCTACAATTTCAATCATGCGTGGCGACCGGAGAAGGCCAATGCATTAACCAAGGCAACACCATCACCATAACCTTTGCCCAAATCCAACCCAATTCACAACAGACTATCACGTTGCGCTCGTTGTTAAGTTCGGCCTTGAGCGCCAATAGCATCATCAGCAATTGGGTCACCATTACCAGCCCATTGGATATTGGCCCCAGCAATAACCAAAGCATGGTAACAATGACAGTGTTGGCAACAGGGACAACTGTCACGCCGACAACATCAACCCCAGCAAACGGCACATCACCACAATCGCCGCCGCCCAATGAACCCAGCGTTAGCGGCAACAGCGACAGCAGTCCAAATTGGCACGAAAACGACATCGGCCAAGTTCATTTTAGGTTTATATCACCCAACCCCGGACCCGATTTAGGCGATGTTGTCATCGAAATTTTGCTCGACACCTTCTTAACGCAGCAAACAGAACAAGCCGCCGCCTTGACAAAGTTAGCCCAATCCGCTTTTCAGCCCATCACCGCCACCTATCACATCAATAGCAACGGCGACACCCATAACGGCGACTGTATATGGCAACCCAGCACAACCCGTATTCGTTGTGCAATGGGTGATTTAGCCGTGCCTTATCAGGTCGATATATTGCTCTCTTTACGTGCTTTGCATCGCGGCAACTACCATATTTCGGCCCAAATGCGGGTCGATAACGCCGAGCGTATTTATGCCGGTGGGCATATTACCGCCAATGTCACTATTCTTGAGCCGCTATTGCCGCCGCCCCTAAATAAGGTCAACCTTTATATCCCCGCCATTTATACTCAGCCTAATTTGATATCTCAGTTTTCAGCACAAAGTCAAACCCAAACTCCCTAGCGTATGCTTGGCCTGCCTCGACACGCATGGCGGCAACGGGTTTGTGGCTGAATATGACATTGAGCGTAAATTTCGTGAAACGCAGATGTATCAGATTGCCCCGATCAATAACAATCTGATTTTGGCCTATGTGGCAAACCATGTCTTGAAATCACCAAAGTCATATTAATATTTTCACCCCTTGCCACGGCACCGAAGCCAACAAACCCGCCACCGGCGACCACGCCACGCCGCACACCGGCCCAAGCTGGGCAAAAACCTGCTTGCGCTGCCCATCACGGTCAAACACAAGCACCTCACCAGCATCACGATCAGCCACGGCAAAATCGCCATGTGGCCCCACCCGCGCCACATCGACCGGGTTGCGCAGCGGGCGAAGCTCGCGCTGCAACTGCCATTGCCCACCCACTTGTTTGAGCAAGCACACCCGCGCATTGCCGGTATCGGCCACCGCCAATTGCCCAGCGCCCAGCCACGCCACTGCTTCAGGCGATTTAAACCCCAGCCCAATTTGCCCTTCGTAGCGCAACGCGGCGTTAAATAGTTGAATACGGTGATTGCCGGTGTCAGCCACATAAATATTGCTAAATTCGTCCAGCGCCAACCCATTCGGGTTGGTAAATTGTGCATCCGCCGCCCCCGGGCCACCCAGCGTTTGCAACATTGTGCCATCGGCATTAAACAGCAACAAACGGCTGCCCAAATAATTGCTGGCGATGATTTGCCCATTGGGGAAGATCGCCACGCCGGTATAACGCCCGCCCATGTCTTGGGCCGGGCGCACCAGCCAATCATCGATGCTGAGATCGACACGTTGGCGCACCATACGGCCTGTGTGGGGATGCGTGTCGCAAATAATGCGCGTGCCATCGGGCGCAAGCGCCAGCCGCCCAATGCCTTGCATACGCTGGGTATAGGCCACGTTGCTCAAACCACTCTCGCGCCCGCGCCCGTCTACCGCCGTCAAGGCCACAAACATCGGGCCAGTGGCTACATTTAGCGTTAAATTGGGCGATGCCAACGTTTGCAACCACACAAATCGCGATTCGCCCCAGCCTACGCGGCTGCTGCGCCCATACAGGTGATATGACACAGCCCCTGACACGGGGTTGGCACTCAATTGCACCTCATGCTCATTTATAAATGCCGCCCGTAGCGCACTCGGCGGCGCAATGGCTAAACCCAATAGCGGCAACTGCGTTTTCACATCGCGTACAAACTGTTGTTGCCCACGCCACGCCGCAATATTCAGTTCGGCCAATTCGAGCCAATGCCATTCACAAAAACCTTGCCACGCCACTTTCACCAACATTAGGCCGCCCTGCCCCACCACATTTATTTTGCCAAAGGGGTTGGGCTTAAGCACAACGCCACCCGGCGCACAACACGCCTCAACTGGGCGATTGGGCAAGGCGCACGTGCCATCTGCCGCCGTTGTCAACACCGCTAGCGGCGGGTCATTCACCAGCGATTGCGCATCTTGCGGGTAAACGCTGACCTGCGCCCCCATCACCGGCTGCCCATCGCGCCCCAGCACCCGCAAGCGGGTCAGGTCGGGCATGGCATATTGATAATCGCCATAAAAGCCGCGTGGGCGCTGCAAATTGGCATTGAGCGCCGCCGCCGCGTGTTCGCTAAAGGCATATGGCCCATGCTGGCACATCATGCTTTTAATGGCGCTATAGCCATGCTCAATATTTACAAATTGCCCATCGTCGCCCTTTACCCGCACCCGCTCGCTGTTCATAAACCAATGATATTCATCGATCAGCCCCAACTGATGGCCCATTTCGTGAATGAAGCCCCAGTCAATATTGCTCATACGCCACGCATATTGGTCCCATCGGGCAAATTGCCATGCACCCTGAAAATGGTAGCCACTGCTGGCCCCATCACATTGGGCCAGCGACACCTCGGCGCGGGCGCTGGCCTCATTCACCAACAAAATTTTGTCTACCCGCACCCGTTGCTGGCAACCATCGGGGGTGCTGGGGTAAATACTTTGCGCAAAAAGTTCGTTCATCACCTCAAAATGGGTCTGCACCCAATCTTCGAATGAGAAACTATCGGCCATATTTTGCACCGCGTTGTAATCGGCGTAACTCTCGCGGGTGACATGAATGAGCAAACCGAGCGCGTCGGTGCGGTCACACAAGCTGTTATTACGCAGAGTCACTTCGGGCGCATCGCCTGTTTGCAACACCGCCAACTCGATGGTATGCGCCCCATTCACCCACGGGCGACGCAACTCGATCGCCGCCTCTTGGCCCGGCTCAAGCGCCGCGTGGCTGCCATCGGCAATCGTTGCGCCGTTAAATTGCCAAACATAATGAAATGGCTCAGTGCGGCGGGTTCCTTTATTCACCACATGCGCCACAAATATCACTGCGCTGCCTTCGGCGGGGTAAAGCGCCGGCATTTCGGGCAACAGCAAACGCGGCATCCCATTCGGGAAATCGATCTGCCCATGACACGACAAAGTGCGCGGCAAACGCTCGATATAAGTCACATCTAAATCGGGCAAATCGGGCTTGGTTTGGGCCGCTGGGCGCTTGCTTGGCTCGACCCGTTTTAGGCTGCTGCGATCGAGCACATAACGCCCGTTATTGCTTGCCATCACCACCATTGGGCCATAGTCGAGCAATTTGCCGACATATTTTTGCCCGTCTAGCCCCTCGGCCTCGTCGCTAGCGCGAATTTGGCCGGGCGGGTAATGGCGGCTATATTTGGCCAGCAGTTTATCGCGCACGGCTTGGCGGGTTGCCATCATGCGGGCTTGGGTTTGGTCGGGCTGGGTTGGGGCGCTTGGGGTGATGGGGCCTGCGGCGACGGGGGCTTTTGGTGTTACGGTAGGTTTTCGTGGGCCAAATAAGCCGCCGATGATATCGAAGATGCTCATATGCGTATAGCTTTACAGTATCGTCTTTTGCGCCGCAGACGATGCAAAGATGGGCCGAAACTTAAGCAACATCGCCGCTTCAACATCGCCGCTTAGTGCGCGTCTGGGGACGCGCATTAAGCTGAGTATTTTTGTGTATAATCGTATACGATTATACTAATGACCGATTTAGATGCCCCAACCACCGCCGAGTTGATCGCCAAAAAACTGCGATATGACATCTTGAGCGGCAAACTTAAGCCGCTGCAACCACTGCGCCAAGACGAAATTGCAGCCCAAATGGGCGTGAGCAAAATACCCACCCGCGAGGCGCTGGTGCAGCTAAAATCCGAGGGGCTGGTCGTAATACATCAAAATCGCGGGGCGGTGGTGGCTGAATTTTCGGCCAACGAGGTTGCCGAAGTTTATGACATGCGGGCCGCGCTCGAAACGCTGGCCATACGCCGCGCCATCCCCAATATGACCAAATCTGACTTTGTGCGGGCCGAAGGCTTGATTGAGATTATGGATGACACACACGACGCGCTGAAATGGAGCGAACTAAACTGGGAATTTCACGCCATGCTCTATCAACCAGCTAATATGCCACGTTTATTAGAGCATATTCGCATGTTGCACAGCAATGTGGCGCGTTATGTTGTGCATTACCTGACCAGCGTCGATTATCACGCCGAGGCCCAACGCCAGCACCGGCTGATTTTGCAATTGTGCCGCGACGGCGATATCGCCCAAGCCACGCCCCAACTCGAAGCCCATCTCACCCAAGCCGGTAAAAAAATAGCGCAGTTTTTGACAGTTGACAGTTGACAGTTGGTAGTTGACAGTTAACAGTTGAGAGTTGAGAGATGAGAGAGTGAGGAAAAAGGATACAAATTAATCTCCCCGCTCTCAACTGTCAACTACCAACTGCCAATTGTCAACTACCAACTGTCAACTAC
>CAZLOF010000311.1:0-6013 GCA_964560745.1 uncultured Thermoflexus sp. | reverse complement strand
TATCAAGACGATTGGCTTTAAATATGCCACCCGTTCAGGTGTCAGTATCGCCATTAGCGATATTACAGTACCCGAAGCTAAAAACGGCTTGCTAGAAGCTGCCGATACTGAAGTGCGTGGAATCGACCGCCAATATCGCCGTGGCATGATGACGGAAGATGAGCGCGAAACCAATACGATTGCCGTTTGGACCAAAGCCAAAGATGATGTGGCCGCCGAAGTGCGTAAGACGCTTGACCCAGTCGGCAACTTGTCGATTATGGCAACATCGGGCGCAACCAAAGGTGGTTTCGGCCCCATTGCTCAGCTCGCTGGAATGCGTGGCATGATGGCCGACCCGTCAGGTCGTATCATCGCTTTGCCCATTCGCTCCAACTTCCGCGAAGGATTGGATGCCTTGGAGTTCTTCATCTCGACACACGGTCAGCGCAAAGGTTTGGCCGACACCGCCATGCGAACGGCTGACGCTGGTTATTTGACCCGACGTTTGTGTGACGTGGCGCAAGATGTCATCATTAATGTGCACGATTGTGGCACGATGAATGGGATTTGGATGCGTGCCAATGAAGATGTTGGTGGTCAGAAATTGCGTGAGCGTATTTTTGGGCGTGTGGCTGCTGCCGCTGTCTTGCACCCAGAAACTGGGGCCATTATTGTTGAACGCGATCAAATCATCGACGAAAATCTAAATGATGCGATTGCCCAAGCAAAAGTGCAAGAGGTCTTTGTGCGTTCACCCATGACCTGTGAGCTTGAAACCGGTATGTGCCAATTGTGCTATGGCCGTGACCTTGCTCGCAGCAAATTAATCGCCATCGGGTCTGCGGTTGGAATTATTGCGTCACAATCGATTGGTGAGCCGGGTACGCAGTTGACCTTGCGCACCTTCCACTCTGGTGGTGTGGCATCACAATCGAGCGACATTACCCAAGGTTTGCCGCGTGTTGAAGAATTGCTCGAAGCCCGCAAGAAACCCAAAGCGGAAGCGCTTATGTCAGATATTTCGGGCAAATTACATATCGAGCGTCTCGAAGGGGGTATCCGCCGCCTAGAGATTGTCGATTCACAATTGCAACGTGATGAATATCAAATTCCGGGGGGCTGGGATATTAAAGTCCGCGAAGGGTTTGAAGTGAAAGACAAAGATGTGATTGCGACCAAGGGTGATCAAGAGATGAAATGCGAACACAGTGGTCGCGTCGTTATTGATGGCTTGACAGTCGCAATTGTGTATGAAAAGCGCGAACAAGTTGAATATGAAGTGCCGCCAGCGATGCGTTTGCTCGTGAGTGAAGGCCAAATGATTACAGCAGGTGACCCATTGACTGAAGGCACCAAGAACCCACACATGATGTTAAAGGTGTTGGGTCGTGACGCTTGTCAATATTATCTGTTGGGTGAAGTGCAAAAAGTGTATCGTTCGCAAGGTGTGAACATTAACGATAAGCACTTTGAAATCATCATTCGCAAAATGATGAACCGTGTGCAAATTACGTCGCCCGGTGATTCAAATTACCTGCCCGGCGATTTGATTAACCGCCTCGAATTGGCGCGTGTGAATGAAGAATTGGCAACCGCTGGACGTCGCCCCGCCACCGGACAACCCGTCTTGTTGGGTATTTCTAAGGCTTCATTGGCAACCGATTCATTCTTGTCGGCATCCTCGTTCCAACACACGATCAAAGTGTTGGCAACAGCAGCCATTGAAGGCAAGCGCGATGATTTGGTCGGTCTGAAAGAAAACGTCATCTTGGGCAAGCTGATTCCGGCAGGCACAGGTTCACGCAACTTAATTGCCGATAACTTCGAAGGCGTGATCTTGCCACAATTTGATATTCCACAGAAGCCAAGCCTAACCCGCGAGGCCGAAATGAAGATGATGGGTGTAAACGAAGATGGGTCTATGATGTTGCCACAACAGACATTGCCCGATATGTTGGTGAATAACCCATTGATGGGTGATTTGCCACCCGCTGGTGAATTTGATGGCTTACCATCGATGGAACCGGCCTAAATGTAATTAAGATATATGCCGATTTCGCAATCTATCTCTCACAGCGTAGATGTGAGAGATAGATTGCGAAATCGGCATTTTTTAATTTGTGTGCTTAGCGTGTTAATACATCAATTAACCGCCCCAACCCTTTTTGCAACTGATCTGGGTGGGTCAAGCACGAAATCATGATGTGCTTGCCACTATCACAATTGTAAAAATAACCCGGATAAACAAAAACCCCAGCATCAAGCAGATTTAGAATTAAATCGTCAGCGCTGCCTGGCCAGTCGAGCACTTCGGGAAAAAGATAATAGCCGCCATCAGGACTGTGCACCCGCACACGCCGACATTGCCGCAATTGTGCCAAAGCCCACTTTAGGTTTGCATTAATTTGGCTGCGCATCTCGGTCACAAATGTCATGCCTTGAGCAAAAATGCTAGGCAACATAAATTGGGTGAGCGCGTTTGCGCTCAAAAATGTATCGTTTATCAACTCCAATCGTTCGGCAAATTGCTCGGCAGCGGGCGGGTTTAGCGCAATCCAACCCAATTTTAAATCGGGCAAAGCAAACATCTTGCTAATGCCATTTAACATAAACACAGGTGAATTGGGGCACAGGGTTGCCATGGGGGGCGTGCGGGCCATGCCAAAGGCAAATTCGGCAAATACTTCATCACACACAATCGGCAAATGTTGAATATTGGGGCGGATCAGTGATTGCAAATGATACGTGGCCCCAGTTGGGTTATGTGGCGAAACCACCAACATCGCCCGTGTGCGTGGGTCGATCGCATGATAAAAATGCGATGAATCGATTTGCCAATCGAGCACTTTATTTAGCGCATAAGCCCGTAATTCAACGTGATATAAGGCAGCTAGATGCTCGAAAAGCGGGTAAGTAATGCTAGGGCCGATAACATTATCACCCGGCTCAGCCAACAACGCAAATAACAAGCCATAGGCCTCGCTGGTGCTAGCAGTGATAAAAATATGTTCGGGGTCGATGGTGCAATTGCGGCTGGCGTAATAATTGGCAATGGCTTGGCGGGCGGGTAATTGCCCACGTGGATTAGGGTCATATTGACGGGTACGCCAATAGCCAGCCGCCGCATTTTGCAAAATTTGGGGTGGGAAAAGCAGACCATGCTGAGTGGGGTTACTGCTGGTTAGGTCGATATATTGCCCGGCCTTGGCGCGACGTGCGAGTTCAATACGGTTTGGGCTAAGGTCTAGGTCAAAGCGCTGTGACATGTTGTGACATTTTGGGCGTTATACTTGGGGAACAGTGGCTGAACGACAATTGTTAATTTTTACGGAACAATTTCCTTATGGTAAAAGCGAGTTATTTTTACAAACCGAATTGCAATATTTAGCACCGCATTTCGATAAGATTATTGTCATTCCCCTCATTGCAAAAGGCAAAATAACGCATACACTACCCTTGAATGTGCACGTTAATGCTACTTTTGCAAATAATAGAAACAAATTAGGTGGCTTTATCTTAAGCGTTCGTCATTTATTTGTTTTTCGATTACTTTATAATGAAATAGCTTTTCGGTGGCGTAGAATTGTAAACCCAAGAGCCTTTAAACGCCTGCTAAGATCGTCATTACATGTAGTTCAAACCCAAAATTGGCTAACAAAGTATATTAAACAAATCCCAGATACGGATCAAATATTATGCTATACATACTTTTTAACTGGGGTTTCACTGGGTATTGGGATTACAAAACAACAACATAATCGGTTAAAACTAGTGTCAAGAGTACATGGTTTTGATGTTTATGAAGATGATTATCCAAGTCGCTATATTCCTTATCATCAACAAACACTTGCGCGATTAAACGCATTGTTCCCAATTTCGCAACATGCTCTAACTCATCTAGAAAAAGTTTATGAGTTGAAAGTTATCGAAAAACATGTTAGTCGGCTTGGGGTCAAACCATTACCCAACCTGTGTAGTCGAAGTAATAAAGGAATCTTTTCCATCATCTCATGTTCGAATTTAATTCCACTTAAGCAAATCGATAAATTAATAGATGGCATTGCATTGTTTGCAAAGAAAAATCCTGATTTGAACATTATTTGGAATCAATTTGGCGTTGGACCTCTACATAATCAATTGGAAAAGCAAGCTCGAAAATGCTTACCCCAAAATGTTGTATGGCAAATAAAATACCTTGAGCACTCTCAAGTATTAGAATTTTATTGTTTTAACCCTGTCGATATATTTGTCAATTTAAGTACGAGCGAAGGAATTCCGGTATCGATTATGGAAGCCTTTAGCTGTGGTATTCCTGCAATTGCTACTAACGTAAATGGCGTGCCAGAGATTGTAAATACAGACAATGGTATATTGCTGCCTGTTGATATTGGGGCAATTAATGTGATGAATGCTTTACAAGAATTTTTAGAATTTACAGATGATGTCATTGCTTATAAGCGAAAAGCCGCCTACAAAATGTGGCAAAACAACTTTTCAGCAAATATTAATTACCCAAAACATGCAGAAATGCTTCTGCATGTTTTAAGCCATTAATACTTTTTTTCAGTTATGTCAATGGATTAGTTCGAGTCATCCATTCGTAAATATCTTTAGCCCCACATCCCCATGCATTTCTATAATGTGCTTCTTCTAAAATAACCTTATAAACATTCCACCACACAGGTGGGACAACGAGGTTGGGATGCCAATTAAGCGTTAAGCATCCCCCCACCTTTTCCACCTCATCCATAAGCAGCATACAATGCCGAATTGCTAAATCTTCATTGTAATTTAATGTGTCTGGTCGAAAAAGAGATACATCCATAATATGAAGAGGTATCTCGATTATGGGTAATCCTTGATTTAGGTTATTGTCCCAGCATGGATATGGAAAGGCTGTCCCCGCCCTAAAACCGACTGTGCGATTGTAGCCTTGTGTAGAATCTGTTTTAAATCCGGCTTCTGCATGTATATTAGGGGTTTTCGCGGCATCATAATGCAAATAGTGTTGACGCACACTCACTATTTCCTTTTTGAGCAAATCTTCGGTATGTTTTTTTTGCGCTAACAATAAATCAAGGTTTGTAGCAGAATAGTAACTTGAGTGTAAGCCAATTTCCCAACCCGCCTGATCGATATTACGCGCCATATCGGTTACGGTCATGTCTTTACCATCAAAACGAATGCGATTATCAAATGAATAAAAACAATCCCAATAATGCCTTTTTGTAACAAGGCTTGGAAAAAAATAAAACGTTGATTTGAATCCAAACTGATCTTCTAATTTGATCCAACGTTCATATTGTTGTGTGGTTTTTGATCGATGGATAAATTCACTACGGATATTTATTCCAGCAAGGTAAGTAGATTTAATCCCCTCTTGTGCCTTATATGCTAAATTTGCAGGCAATTGATTAATTGTTGCCAGTTTATTAAACAACTCTTGTAATGATGTCTGCCCATATCCAACTACAGGAACGATATCAACATCATGTGTTAAACATAAGGCAAAGCGTTTGCCTAAAGGCCATTTTGATGAATATATAGCTTGGTTTGCTTGTTTTAAGCTGATATCAAGCCAGGGTTTATAAAGTGTGCCATTTAAATGTGATTCACTAAACGACCAATCGAAATTTCCCCAGTGATCACGATGTTTGCATATTAATTCCTCTTGGCGAGTTAAAGTATAAAAAATAACATCTCGGAGATTATCAGGAATATTTTCGCCTTTTATGTCGCAATTAACTTGGTTTTTTATAAACCAATCTATAAATTCTATTTTATTCATCAATTCACATTAAGATTGTTCATTTGCCCAAAAATGTCATTTGTATCAAGAAATATATTTGCAACAAAATTAATTTTGCATTTTTTTGTTTTAACCCTTTAATGAGTTGGCTAACTATTTTCATTTTTGGGTTAGATTCTTGTATTTGCCATGTGCGAGAAAGTGTTTGTAATTGATTGGGAATTAGTGGTAATATCGACTCAAATTGAATAATGGCATTATCCATTTCATGCAAAAAATGTG
>CAZLOF010000310.1:0-6018 GCA_964560745.1 uncultured Thermoflexus sp. | reverse complement strand
GTATTAACAAGTTAAAATCCCTCGCTACACCTCCACCGCATCCTCCGCCAACACCCGCTCAAGCGCCCACAAAAAATGATCAGCGTCGGTCTCCGTCCAAATGATCGGCGGCTTGATCTTGAGCACATTGTGAAACGGCCCATCGGTGCTAACAAACACGCCATAGTCCTTCATCCGATTCGAGATATATGAGGCATGTTGCCCAGCGGGTTCAAGCGTCTCACGGTTTAGCACCAACTCGATGCCGATATACATACCCAACCCGCGCACATCACCAATGAGCGCAAATTTGGGCATGAGCGCCCGCGCCCCTGCCACGATGTAATTGCCTACGCGCCACGCTCGCGCCTGCAAATCTTCGTGCTCAATTACATCCATTACCGCCAATCCAATTTCGCATGACACCGCATTGCCGCCAAATGTGTTGAAATATTCCATCCCATTCGCAAATGCCCGCGCAATTTCAGACGTCGTCACCACCACCCCCAGCGCGTGACCATTGCCCGCTGGTTTACCCATCGTCACAATATCGGGCACAACCCCTTGCGATTGGAAGCCCCAAAAATGCGAACCTGCTCGGCCAAAACCAACTTGCACCTCATCAGCAATAAACACGCCACCTGCTTTATGAATGATGTCAGCCGCATCCGCCATATAGCCTTCGGGCAGCACAATTTGCCCGCCACAACCAATCATGCTCTCGCAAATCATGCCTGCTACCCCACGATTTTGGGCATAAATAGCATCGACACAGCGTTGCACATCGGCTGCATAAGCGCGAGCTGTTTCACGCCCATAACCCCTAAATTTACCGCGATATGGGTCGGGCATCAAAGCCATTTGCACCCACGCTGGGCGCCCCGCGCCGCCGGGTCCATTGTGTTTATAGGGGCTAACCTCAATCAAGGCTTGGGTATGCCCGTGATAACCTGCATCTACACAAATCATGTCGTGCTGACCGGTATAAGCCCGCGCCAACCGCAGTGCCAAATCATTGGCCTCGCTGCCGCTATTCACAAAAAAGCACACACTTAATGGGGACGGCAATGTGGCACACAAACGCTCGGCATAGCGGTTTAGGCTATCGTGCAAATAGCGCGTATTGGTGTTTAGCACTGCCATTTGGCGTTGCCCCGCCGCCACCACATGTGGGTGACAATGCCCAACATGACACACATTATTCACGCCATCTAAATAAGCGCGGCCTGTCTCATCAAATAAAAACTGCCGCAACCCGCGCACAATTTTTAGCGGCTCTTGATAACTAATACTCAAGTTATAGCCAATACGGGTCTTGCGGGCGGCTAACGTTTCGGCCTTTGGCACAAGTGCTTTGGGCAAACGATCAACTGGCAAGCCTAGAATAAGGTTAGGATCGGGCGACAAATTTAGCCATAAACGCCGCTGGCTAGCACGACATACACCAATGTAATCGACTCCTTGATCGAGCAAATCGAGCATCACCTGCATATGCAAATGGGGTGCCCAATCGCCATTAATTGGCGGCGGCCCGATCCACGCAAATACCTCACCGGCAGCAATCTCTTTACCCACATACAACCCATCAAGCGATGCTAACGCCAAGTGCCCATACAGCGTGTAAAAAATGATTTTAGATTTTTGGGGTTGGCCGGACGATTCTAATTGACCATTGACCATTAACCATTGATCATTATCAAGCTCATGTTGCAAAATGATGACAGGGCCATAATCGAGCCGCGCCGTGTTATTATGAAAGGCCACCACCTTGCCAGCCAGCGGCGCGTGAATGGGTGTGCCAGCCTTCGTCCATAAATCTAACCCCAAATGCACAGTGCGGCGCTCGGTATCAGGTGTTTCACCATTAGCAAATTCGGGCGCACTGTAAATGAGGCGTGCCTCGTTATAACCACCCACTGCCACTGTCGCCCCCGTTTGCGCCATCGCCAAATTGAGCAATGCCTCAAATCGCTGTGGCGATGCCCCAATATCGGCGCTGCCAAACAACTGATTCCCCACACTCAAATCAAACCCATAGGTCACAATCTCATCCCAAGGCCGCCCCAATACCGGCGATCCAACCAGTTGGCGAATTTTAGCCAAAATAACATCAGATTCAGGGTGTGCAGGCAGACCACAAGCATCGCGCAGCGCATAATGCGCCAAACGCGGATGAATGGCGCTTAATTTCGCCAAAGCATCCCATGCCGGGCGTTCACTAATCGACAAATACGCATCATCTGGACGCAATTTGCGTTGGTGCGCACTATGGCACACACTCATACACAGCCGCCCACAAATCAAATCCCACATCACGGCCAATTCATCGGCGGTTAGTGGGCACGTTGAATAAAAGCCACTCACAACCGCGCAAGCCGCAGCCAATGGGTCAGCTTTGTCAAGCAACGCATAAGCCGCCGCAATCGCAGCTTCGCAAGCAATCGCGCTATACACCATATCCCCAAAATCCAACACCCCGCTCACCTTCGCGTAGCGGGTGAATGGGTCAGTGTGGTCACCAGCATCCACCACCACGTTATAGTCATTTGCATCACCGTGAATAACCCCGCGCCGCAATCGCCCCAAATTGGGGCTTAAATCACATTCAAAGCGCTGTAAGAATTGGCCAATAAGCGCCCGTTTCGCAATATCCTCAATCTCATCTTTATGCGCCGTCATCACCCGCACCACATTCAACACATCCCAATGAAAATCACGATGCACCGCCGGATGATCAAAGCCCGCCAGCACTCGTGAAATTTGCCCCATTGTTTCGCCCAAATGGTGCAATAAAGCCTCAGACTGATGTTTAACCAGCCCAAGCGGCACACCCGGCAACCAAGTCAACAAACGAGTTAAATACTGGCTTGATCCATCGCCACTTGCCACCATACACATCGGTTCGCCTTGTTGGGTGAGAATGAGGCGTTGACACGGTGCAGCCCTTGATGCCAACATCAAGGCCATATTTTGCGCTTCTAAAGTCTCCCGCAATTCAGTCGGGTTTGCAATTTTAAGCACAAAATGCTCTTCAGAAGCATTGTCTGGCTGAACTTTAGTCAACTTAAAATTTTGGTCACGCTCACTCGGCAAAGACTTGGCAGTCACCTGCAAACCATAATAAATTTTGGCGATGTGTTCAGCCTCGGCGCAGCTAAAACTTGGGGCAAGGTTAAGTGTTGGCATAAATAAATTAAAAAGTTTTTTCCAAAGATTTTCGCCGATTTCACTCCCCCCCTCAAGCTACGCTTGAGAGGGGGAGTAAAATCAGCATTTCCTCAATTTTTACCCTTGCTGGGTATAACAAAAAAGCCGATTGTTGTTTTCAACAATCGGCTTTGTAATTTTAGGCGAGGCTTAGATACCGCCCCAGTCCAAACGAATGCCGGGTCCCATGGTTGCGGCAACCGTCACACGACGCATAAAAATGCCTTTTGCAGCAGATGGGCGTGCCTTTTTAACTGCATCTAAAAACGCAGTCAAGTTTTCACTCAGCTTATCATGAGGAAAGCTGATCTTACCAACTGGCACGTGAATATTGCCAGTCTTGTCAAGACGGAACTCAACACGGCCTGCGCGTGATTCTTTGATGACACGGGGCAGATCTTGAGCCGGTGCAACGGTGCCCGCTTTGGGGTTTGGCATCAAACCACGAGGACCAAGCACCTTACCCAAACGGCCTACGCGGCCCATCATGTCTGGGGTAGCGATTGCCACATCAAAATCAGTGAAACCATCTTGAATCTTCTTCAGCCATGCATCGCTATCTGCCACAATATCGGCTCCGGCTTCTTGAGCCAAGCGCGCACCTTCGCCTTGCGCAAAAACCAAAATGCGCACGGTTTTGCCTAAACCATGGGGTAGCAATACCACACCGCGCACTTGCTGATCGGCCTGACGAGGGTCAACACCCAAGCGAATATGGCACTCGACCGTGCCATCAAACTTTGTCACGCTGGTTTCTTTAACCAAAGTTACCGCATCAGAAACATTATAGTTACGAGCACGATCTACTTTAGCCAACGCAGCCTTATATTTTTTACCTACTTTTGCCATCACTTTCCTTATTTAAGATCTTAAATTTTAATTTTGAATCGTAGTTCGCATCAGCAAATCTAAAATCCAAAATCTAAACTCTAAAATCATTCAATAACGTCCACTCCCATGCTACGGGCAGTTCCCATAACCTGCTTCATTGCCCCATCAAGGTCAATGGCATTCAGGTCCTTCATCTTCATTTCGGCAATCTCTTTTACTTGTGCCTTAGTGATCTTACCAACTTTATTGCGATTGGGTACGCCAGAGCCTTTCTCGACTTTAGCCGCCTTTGCAACAAGCTGGGTGGTGGGTGGGGTTCCCAACACAAAGGTAAAAGAGTTATCAGTAAACACGGTGATCGATGCAGGAATAATATTGCCGACCATTTGTGCGGTGCGGGCGTTATATTCCTTACAAAACATCATCAGGTTGATGCCGTGCGGTGCAAGCGACGGACCAATTGGGGGGGCAGGTGTGGCTTTGCCTGCGTTAATATTAATTTTTACTTGAGATTTAACTTTTTTTGCCATATTACTCCTAGTGGTGTTATCGGGCTGGCGGCCCTCCCACCTATTTAAATTGAAAATTGAAAATTAAAAATGGAAAATTGTCCAGAAATTTTTAATTTTCAATTCTAAATTTCTATGATCGTTCGACTTGTAAGAAGTCGAGTTCAACCGGTGTATCGCGTCCAAAGAAAGAAACCAAAACGGTAATCTTGGCGCGTTCAGTATCAATCTTTTCAACAGAACCCGGGAAATCAGCAAAGGGACCGTCAATAATCCGAATCTTTTGACCCACCTTAAATGACACCTTAAGCTTAGGCGCTTCATTCTCCATACGCTTCAAAATTTGTGCAACCTGTAACGCTGGCAATGGTTCTGGCGTATCACCCATCCCGATAAACCGTGATACACCTGGGGTCGATTGCACAACAATCTTGGATTCATCGTTCAATTTCATTTGAACCAAGATATAACCCGGGAATAAACGGCGTTCAATCGTGCGGCGTTTGCCATCACGTATTTCAGCTTCTTGTTCGGTCGGTACCACAATCCGTTTAATAAGATGTGCGACCCCCATCGTTTCAATACGTTGGGCCAAGTTTATTTTGACCTTATTCTCATACCCCGAATAACAGTTGACAAAATACCATTCAAACTCTTCGGTTTGCGTATCTTGAGGGTTGGGTGCATCCAACAACGACCCAATATCATCCCCAATCATAGGGCCTGTGATGGGTTCTGTCCCAATCACCGTAGGGGTGTCTTTAGACGCAGATGCACTTGCTGGATCATCAATCAGTTTAAACGGATTGATTTTCTCTTCCGGCATAAAATCATCAATCATTATCGAACCTACCTGCGCTCACGACTGGCGAACAGCACAAGAATGATGATCGCTAACACAACAACGACTAAAACTGCAATCGACAATAGACTCGGCTCCGTTTTCAGCAATCCAAAAAATAATTGCTCCATCAAAAAATCTAAAACACCCAGCAAGAGTCCCATCACAATAGTCACACCTAGCACGATAGTCGTAAGGTTGCGAACATCGGGACGAGCGGGCCAATGAACCCGACGCAATTCGCCGATCGTTTCTCGTGAAACTTCTCGAATAGGGGTGGTGATATTTTCAATAAACGACGGCTTTTTCTCAGCCAATTGTTGGTCTGCCATAGTACGTACTAAAACGACTGACGGTCAAACATAAATTTTCAATTTGCAACATACAAATCTTAGATTTATGAATTGTCGTCAGTCGTTTACTATACCGTAGGAAATCAAAATTTAAGTTTTTAAAAGATAATCTTGATTTATACGGAATCTATAAAACAGGGCAAGTAGGATTTGAACCCACAACCGCTCGTGTTGGAGACGAGAACTCTACCAGTTGAGCTATTGCCCTAGAATTACCGAATTAGCTTCTGAAGCTAGATTATAACAAAGAATCCAGCTTCAGAAGCTAAAAAAACAAATTAGCCTAACACCTTAGTAA
>CAZLOF010000309.1:0-6020 GCA_964560745.1 uncultured Thermoflexus sp. | reverse complement strand
AACACCGCCACCACGATGAGGGCCGCAAAAATGGTCGGCACATCATAAATCTGATACGACTTCCAAATCATTGCCCCCAGCCCACCTTGCGGCAACAATAACTCGGTGCCGACAATGACCGTAAGCGCAAACCCCAGCCCTAAATTTAAACCGGTCAAAATATTGGGCAATGAACCGGGCAACGCCACTGTCCATAATAAATCCCAACCTCGTGCGCCGTTATTACGGGCAATATCAAAATATTTAGGGTCAAGATTCAGCACCCCAGCCATGGTGTTAATTGCCACCAGAAAAAAGACCGAAATGATGACGACAGCATATTTGGCATTTTCGCTGATGCCAAATATCAAAATTACCATCGGCACCAACGCAATTTTGGGGATGGGGTAAAGCGAATTGATAAGCGGCGCAAATAACAAGCGTGCAAACCGATTGACCCCCATCAGCACCCCCAGCAATACTGCCGGAATTGCGGCTAGCACATAGCCAATCAACATGCGCCGCAAAGTGGTGAGTGTGGCCTCGAGCAGTGAGCCATCTTGGGTGATTTTAATCAGAGTGCCAAAAATTTCGCTGGGCGCAGGGAAAAACCGAATATCGATCACGCCAATACGGGCGAGCACTTCCCAAATTGCCAACAAAATGAGAGGGGAGATGAAGGGTAAAAGACGCTCTTTTGACATGATGTTATTTCAAGGCTTGCCACAACCGATAGGCCAATTCGCCATAAAGTGGGTCGCGTTTCAGCGCAATGGGGTCACGCGGGCGAGCAAATGGCACACTGATCTCATCACGAATCAACCCCGGGCGCTGACTCATCACCAACACCCGGTCGCCCAAGGCGAGGGCTTCGTCGATCGAGTGGGTGACAAATAAGACCGTCTTTTTGGCTTGGTCTTTATTTTTTTTGAGCGCATCGCCCAATTCCCAAATATGAAGCAATTCATGCTGCAAGCTTAATCGGGTTTGCTCATCAAGAGCACCGAACGGCTCATCCATCAACAAAATGGCGGGGTCGTTGGCCCAAGCGCGGGCCAAGGCCACCCGCTGCTTCATGCCCCCCGAAAGCTGATAGGGGTAAGATTCGGCAAATTGGCTAAGCCCAACCGTGCGCAACATTTGCTCCACGATAGCATCGCTGTCCTTGCTATCTACACCTTGCATCCGTAAGCCGTAGCCCACATTTTCAAACACCGTCATCCAAGGGAAAGTGCTATCGCCTTGAAAAACAAGGGTTGGGGCAACCTTACGATCGACGTTTTTGGCAATTTGAAAGCTGCCGTCTGAGGGTGAATCTAGCCCAGCCAAGATGCGCAACAGCGTGCTTTTGCCACAACCACTCGGCCCAACCAGACACACAAATTCACCAGCGTTAATGGTTAAATTTAATGGGCCGAGGGCTGGCAATATGCCCCCGTTATTGCTGGCAAACACCTTGCTAAGTTGAGAGAGATGAATCATAATTGGCTTGATTTTTGTCCGTGCGGAGTATAGCTGTATTAGTGATGGTTAAAAATGATTTCGATCATTTTTAACATAGCGCAAATACCTAAAAGATGAAGCGCCGATTTCACCATCTATCCCCAAAGCTACGCTTTGGGGATAGATGGTGAAACCGGCAAAACCTTTCATCAACTCGGAATCTGCGCTATCTTCGGTATCTTCTCAATCATTGGAGGAACCTCCAATGATTGGGAAAACACAAACAAGTTAATATTTTATGAACATAAAACCAGATAAATCAAAATGGCTGATTATGTTGGGTGTCGTTGCACTGGCACTCATCTTATTACAGGCTTATCGGCTATTGCCACCCAAAAACATCATCATTTCAACAGGGCGCGAAGGTGGCGCATACCATCAATTTGGCTTAGAGTATCAACAAGTTTTAGCCAAAGAGGGCTTTAAAGCCCAAGTGCAACCCGGCCCCGGCTCGGTGGCGACGCTGCAAAAATTGGTTGCGGGCGAGGTTTCGGCAGGTTTTGTGCAAGGCGGCACCGCCAACACGCTTACGCCAGATCAAACCAATAAGTTAATGTCGCTCGGCAGTATGTTTTATGAGCCAATTTGGGTGTTTTATCGCAAAGCATTGCCGGTGCAATATATCTTTGATTTACGCGGCAAACGCATTGCCATTGGCGAAGAAGGCAGCGGAACCCGCCCGCTTGCGCTTTTGTTATTGGCCGATAACGGCATTAATACCAGCAATTCGACCCTCTCGGGGCCAAACACCGCCGCCATCATCGAGCAATTGACGGCTGGGCAACTCGATGCGGCCTTTTTTGTCGCATCACCCCGTGCCGATAGCATCCGCAGCCTGATGCAGATTCCCAATATCGATGTGCTAGACATTAAGCGCTTTCAGGCCTACCATGCAAAACACCCCTTTATTACCTCGGTTGAAATTGGCGAAGGTGCAGTAGACATTGAGCACAATTTGCCAAAGCAAAACAAAACCCTGCTGGCGGTCACAGCCAATTTGATCGTGCCGCAAGACCTTCACCCCGGCCAAATTCGCGCCTTGCTTACCGCTGCCGATGAAATTCACAGCAAAACCGGTGTGCTAGAAGCCAAAGATGCTTTTCCATCCACTGCCTTTACCGAAATCACCCTTAGCTCATATGCCGAGCGTTATATTTTGTTGCCACTCATCGCGCTTTACCCGCTCCTAAGCGCCATTCCAAACATCTTTAATTTTGGCATCTCGCGCTATATTAACCGCTGGTATGGGCGGTTACGTTTATTTGAATTGCGCGTCAATACGATTAGTGTGGCTGATATCCCTGCTGAAATCGAAAGGGTGCAACAGATGAGTGATGAAATTACCGATAAAACCAAAGCTGCAATCTTTCACAATGCCGCCTTATATGACCTAAAAAGCCATGTCGATTTTGTATTACAACGCTTGCGAAAACGATTAGCCGATGAAAGCTGATGTGTCGCCTGACCTTTTCGCGTTATATATTTGCCAATTTCTCAACTAGCGAAGGAATTATGCCCAATAAACGATTGATACCGATATAAATAAATTAGAATTAGATAAGATTATTCTCGTTTGCAAAAATGAAATAACAGAGGAGAAAGCAATGAAAGTAAATTTAGCAAAATCAATAATGGCATTTGGGCTAGGCTTAGTTGGGGCTGGCCTTATTGTCAGTCTGTTTTTAATGCAATCAATATCCGTTGCACAATCAAAGCAGCAAATCCCCGAAGGGCCAAATGACATTAGCAAGGCAAATGTACCCTTGGCTTTAACAGTGGTTAAAACGATTGGCACCAATGCCTCATGTTCCCCCGCATTAACCGCCGCGATTATTGGGGGCACACAGGTTTATTATTGCTATAGCATCACTAACCCCGGCGGCCCCAGCACCTATATTAGTATGACCTTGTTTGATAGTGAATTGGGCCAACTGACTACTTTTTCGGGCGCATTTGGGGTGGGGGCCAGCAAATTTTATACGTTTGGGCCAATTACAACCCCACCGATCGTCTCTCCAGCGCCGGTCATCATTTCAACCACCCAAGCCACCGTAGCAGCGATGCGTAATACTAATGATATCGTTGATTATGCGACATCGGCAAATGCGACTTTAACCATTAACCCGATTAATATCTCAGTTTCGCTCAAGAAAACCGTAGGGACGGTTGGCAATAATACTTGTGCTAGCACGACCAGTATCAATATCGTTCAAGGCACATCTGTTTATTATTGTTATACGCTCGAGAATACCGGCAATGTGCCAGTCCGCACCATCTCATTAACTGACGATAAAACATCTCCTAGCCTATTAAATTCAACGGTTTATACCCTTCAACCGACCGCTAAACAGGCTTATGTTTCGCCAGCCCAACTACCAAGTGTTACCACAACCAATACGGCAATTTGGTCTGTACAAACCCTGGTTACGTCGCCTGTTTCGTTGTCTGCAAATGGGGTTGCCACGGCGACTGTAAATTGGCGGCCTTTGGTTGCCTCGATCACGCTGACAAAAACGGTAGGCACCAGCCCATCGCCCGCGTGCGCTAGCACATCTACCATTACGGTGCTGCCCGGCACTACCGTTTATTATTGTTATACCATTGTCAATACGGGCGATGTCACGGTTACGTCGGTTTCTTTGGTAGACAACAAAATAAATGGGCCATTTGTAATGCCTATAGGATTGCTTGCACCCAAAGGCAGCCAAAATATTAATGGGATTGCGGCGGTGCATAGTGTTACGACCACAAATACTGCTACTTGGAATGTAAGTGTGCCATCTGGGCCGCTAAATGGTGTGGTTGCGTCAGGGGTCGCATCGGCTACGGTTAATGTAGCCCCCCCCACCCCGAGTTTAGACATCCTTAAAATGGTCAGCCTCAACCCAGATTGCAGCAATTCAACCGACCCGCTTTCGGTTGGGCCGGGGGTCAATGCATATTATTGTTATACCCTTACCAATACCGGTGGGTTCTCACTGACAAATGTCTCAATCTCAGATTCCGACAGTGGCGCGTTAACCTCGTCTTTGTCTATATTTGGGGTTGGTGCTAGCACCACATTTACCAAAGGCCCGATTATTAAAACAACAGTGGGCGACAACACGAGCACTGTCACTTGGAATGCGGTTTATTTCAATAATGGCATAAGCACCCCCATCGTAGACAATGATACCGCCACGATCAAAGTAATATCGCCAGTAGCGTCTATGGTTTTGACAAAAACCGTTGCTTTAACATCGGGTGGGTGTAGCAGCGCCGATCTTTTGGTGGTTGCGATCAATACTTCTGTGCGCTATTGTTACACGATCAGCAACACGGGGAATACGGCTTTATCTGCTATTTCGGTGTCAGATGCCCAGTTGGGTGCGATTACCCCGGGTGTGACCAGCTTGGCCCCCGGCGCAAGCACAACCTTCTTTAGCCCAGCCTTTGCGGCATCGCCTGTGGGTAGTAATGTTGTGCCAGTGACGGTAACCGCCAATTCAAGTGGCGGCGGCTCAATTAATGCAACTTCGAGCACAACACTTACGGTTACATTGGCTAACCCAACAATCAAGTTATCAATTGGCGTGAGTACCGCTGCGGTCTGCACCACATCCGACACAATTTATGTGCCATCGGGCACCTCGGTTTACTATTGCTATACCGTGCAAAATACCAGCAGTGCACCACACACTTTAACCCATCATTCCTTAACAACCGATCGTTTTGGCGCAGTATTTACAAATACCAATATCTCACTTGCGCCCGGGGCGGTCTATACTTATTTACATCCTACGGCGGTGCTTATTAATCAAAATAACCGTATTAACAATGGCACATGGACCGCAACAGTGCAAGGGTTGCCGGGTGTTAGTGCCAGTGCGACTGAAAATGCGACCGCATGTTTGGCAGGTGTCATTGGTAATTTCCCTTGCCATTTGACCCCAACCGCCGTGCCCGCCGGTGCTGCCACAGCCACTCCACCACCTGCACCTGTGATTGATTTGGTTGCCAGTATCAATACGTTAAATAGCGTGGTAGTAAACCAACCTTTAACCATTAACTTGACCGTAAATAATGCAGGAACCGGCCCAGCCAGCGTCGTGACGCTTGCCGCCACCTTGCCAGCCAATGCCAAATTCCAGTCTGTCACCACCAATGGCTTGAGTTGTTCAAGCATTCCTGCGGTGAATAGCACTGGCGGTAGTTTGTCATGTAGTGTGCCGGGTGGGTTAGCGTCAAATGCGTCTAAAACAATTAATGTGATGGTCATTCCCACCAGCACAACCGGTAATGCTGTCACCTTAACCGTTGCGACGACCAGCGCCGAACCCAATGTAACCAATAATACCCAAACGCTCAATTTAAGCGGGTCTCGGTTGTTTATGCCGCTACTTAATTTCTTGCTTAAATTGGTTGGACTATAACCCTTTAGCCAATTAAAACGCCTGAAGCGCTTCAGGCGTTTTTTTATTTTCTCAATGATTCGGGGGTAAACCCCAAAGATGTAATGTCGAACTCACTATATGGCTTTTGATAGTATGGGCTTTGCC
>CAZLOF010000308.1:0-6029 GCA_964560745.1 uncultured Thermoflexus sp. | reverse complement strand
TTATATAAATCCATCCTCCTAGGCAAAAAAATTTCAAGAGCTTTTCTATATAAAATGATCTCACATTTTTTTTCTTTATTTATTCCTTGTATTGAAAAACTCTGAACATACCTAAGAGAGAAGTCTATATATAATCTTTGCGTTTTTAAATCAATAGCGTTTTTCGATTAATCAAGGAACACATTGCAAAAAGAGGACAGCAAAATAAATTTTCATTAAAATTACGATTTAACATTTAGTAACGGGGTTAAAGCATCTTCTATTAAACCAAATTATTGAGATGAGACGGTCAAGGCAGATAAAAACCTCAATTAAAATCTTAACTTATCTAGGTCTCTAAGTTATATCAATGCAACTATGCTTGCGAATTATTCGTATGATGATTACAATATACATATATCTATAAGGTGCATTCTTATTGATAAATCTAATTTAAAGGAAATAACTATGAATAACCCAACCGACAATAACGAAAAGCTAATGGGATTGCTAGCTTATTTACTCGCGCCAATTATTGGCATTATTATTTTGTTGAGCGACTCAATGAAGAATAATCCGGTACTTAAACGCCACGCAGTACAGAGTATTGCGCTTGCAGTTGTTATTTTTGTCATAGCCATTGTAATGTCCATTACAGTGATTTTGGCATGTCTCACACCGCTGTTGATCATCCCACAAATCATTTACGGAATTCAAGCATATCAAGGGAAAGATGTGACGATTCCAGTTGTTACCGAGTTCTGTCAAAAGCAAGGTTGGCTATAAGCTAACGATATTTAGTGTCTTTTGTTAAATAACAAACGCCCAATTCTCTAACGAGAATTGGGCGTTTGTTATTTAATCAAAGGCATCGTTGCAAAATAGCAACAATTTAAAAGGTTTTATTTACCTGCCTTCATCGCAGGTTCTAATTTTTGTAATTCCGAAATCGGAATATGGCAAAAAATACGATGTGCTTCATTGTCATCATCACCTGCATGAATGGTTTGCCATTCTGGGATCATTGTTTCACACTTATTGCCCGGCACTAAGGCACGACGGGGGCAACGGGTGTGAAATCGACAACCACTGGGCGGGTTAGCGGGGCTTGGAATAGTGCCATCTAACCGAATATGCGACTGTTGAACGGTCGGATCGGGGATTGGCACTGCTGCCAATAGGGATTCGGTATATGGGTGATAAGGCGGGGCATAAATGGCTTCGGCTGGCCCCATCTCCATGATCTGCCCACAATACATAACCGCGATATAGTCGCAAAAGAAACGCACGACGCTCAAATCATGCGCGATAAAGATCATGGTTGTGCCTTGATCTTTTTGAATGCCGAGTAATAAGTTGAGCACTGCGGCTTGCACCGACACATCTAAGGCCGATACAGGTTCATCGGCCAGCACAAGATCTGGGCGGCCTGCAAAGGCGCGTGCAATGCCTACCCGTTGCTTTTCGCCGCCACTCAGCTGGCGCGGCAAGCGGTCGTAGTAATGCTCATCAAGCTTCACTTCACGCAGTAACCGAATGACCTCGTTACGCACTTCGTTGCTGGGCACGACACCAAATCGCCGCAAAGGTCGTTCAATTTGCTTGCCAACGCTGTAAGCCGGGTTGAGGGTTGCATCGGGGTTTTGAAATACCATTTGCAATTCTTTAATTAACGACAGATCACGTTGTTTGGCCGACTTTTCAAGGCTAAAGCTCATAAACTGGGCTTTACCGCTGGTCATATCTTCTAAACCAATGATGGTTTTGACGAGGGTACTCTTGCCGCTACCACTCTCGCCAACTACGCCTAATGATTTGCCTCGTGGTAATTTAAAGCTAACTCCATCTACGGCTTTTACCGTTTCGCGTTTGCCAATGCCAAAAGCATTGAGTAATGACCCGCCTCCTGACTTGTAATGTGTGCTGAGCATATCGACATCGAGCACAGTCTCGGGTATTTTGCCAAATCGATCACTACGCCCAAATAATTCTAATGTTTCGCTCGGAACCCATGCTTTGGGATCAATTTGTTCAGCAAATTGACAGCGAATTTTATGCACCGAGATCAAATCAGTATTAGACGTAACCACCGTGCCATTTAATTCTCTGAACACTTGTTTGTTGGCACGGCAAGCCTCGGTAGCATGGTCACAACGCGGCTCGAAAGAACAACCCGGCGGCAACTTGTCTGGTGCAGGCACACGCCCGCGAATGGGGTAAAGTGCGCTACTGGCTTTATCAACGCCTAAGCGTGGCAAGGCCCGCATTAGCCCTTGGGTATAAGGATGGCGCGGATTGGCAAAAATTTCATTCACGGGAGCCAATTCAACCAATTCGCCGGCATACATTACCCCTACCCGCTCGCACACACGGGCTACTACACCCAAGTTGTGGCTGATGAATAAAATCGCAGTATCAAAATCGCGGCGTAAATCAGCAATGAGATCGAGTACAGCCGCCTCAATAGTAACGTCAAGCGCCGTAGTCGGCTCATCCATAATCAATAGAGCTGGGTTGTTGAGCAACGCCATCCCAATCACCACGCGCTGTTGTTGCCCACCCGAAATTTGATGTGGGTAACGATCTAAAATCTTTTCGGGCGAAGGCATGTAAACCCGCTGCAACATTTTTAGGCATTTATCACGCGCTTCCTCTGTCGTAATTTTTTGATGCGCTGTCAAGACCTCCATCATTTGCGCCCCAATATTCATAGCGGGGTTAAGCGAGGTGAATGGGTCTTGGTAGACCATACTGATATTATTACCGCGCAATTTACGTAATTCTTCTTTGCTGCGGCCCACCAGCGACTGACCTTGAAAAATAATATCGCCGCCCGATATTTTGCCGTTGCGGCCTAAATAATTGACTAAACCATAGGCAACCGTGCTTTTGCCACAACCACTTTCGCCAACTAAGCCAAGGGTTTGCCCCCGATGAATGTCGAACGTCACATTGCGCACGGCAGGCACGTCGCCGCGGCTTGTTTCATATGAAATTGCGAGGTTCTTAACCGAAATAACAGGTGAATCCATGTGTGATTTTGAGTTTATGATTTTGGATTTACGATTTACGTTATCTCAATCGTAAATCCAAAATCGTAAATCGTTTAGCGATATTTATTAAGTTGTTCTTGCAAACCATCGGCCAGCAAATTGAGGCCAAGCACCAACGTGGCTGTTGCTAACGAACCAGCCAATGCGCCCCACGGATGCCCGCTAAGCAAATGCGTGCGACCAGCATTGACAATACTCCCCCAATCAGGTGATGGCGGAGGTAAGCCAAGCCCCAAAAAGCCAAGTGTGCCCATTGCAAATACGGCATATCCCATACGCAGCATCGCATCAATCATGATCGGGCCACGCGCATTTGGCAAAATTTCAACAAACATCACATACCAAGGACTTTCGCCACGAGTTTGGGCAGCGGCAATATAATCACGGGTTTTAATATCGAGGGTGAGGCTGCGCACCAATTTGGCAATGCCCGGCGCGCCCGTAACCGTAACAGCCAACACAATGGTCAAGTAACTTGGCCCAAGTGCCGCCAAAATCACCAAATACATTAAGATCGATGGAATACCAATCATGGCATCGAGAATACGCATAATAAGCTCATCGACCCATTTGCCAAAATAACCGGCAATTAAGCCTAACGAGCCACCAATCAACAAAGCAACGATAACCGATAATGGAGCCAAAGCTAACACGATGCGAGTGCCATGCGCCACCCGTGCCCAAATATCGCGCCCTTGCCGGTCGGTGCCTAACCAATGTTCAACCGTAGGTTCTTTTAATATCTGACCACGAAAACTCTCTTGTGCCCCATAACGGGCAAGTAGCGGGGTTGGTTTGCATTCGCTGTCAGCGCTCCAACAATCGGGGCGAACCAGCAGGTCATCGGCAAATAACCCAATAATGATCCAAAACAACACCATGAAAAAACCAAGTAAAGCCGTTTTAGAATTGGTGAGTGGGCTAATTGCTTCACGAAATTTTGTGCTACGTGACGGGCGTAGCGAAACAGGGTCATTTAGTTTGATTGCAGCCATAAATGAGTAATAAAGTGGAAAGTGAAAAGTGGAAAGTGGAAAATAGCCAAAACTCGATACTTTTTACTTTGTACTTTTTACTTTCCACTTTCTATTGATACCGAATTCTTGGATTGAGATAGGTGTAAATAATGTCGGCGAAAAGTTGGGTAAACACCGAAATTAAAATGAAGACCATTGCGGCGGCTTCGACAGCGAATACATCTTTAAACAACGCAGCTTCGCGCACATAACTGCCGAGGCCCGGATAGCCAAATACCGATTCAACCACCACAATCCCGCCAATAAGCCAATTAACGTGTTGAATAATAATGGTGATGGGGGCCATCATGGCATTTTTGAAAGCATGTTTAAACACAATTTGCCAGCGTGATAACCCTTTGAGCTGGGCTGTGCGAATATAGTTGGTGCGCATTACCTCAACCATACTGGTGCGGGTAATACGCAGCACATACCCCAATTCGATCAAAGTCAAGGTCATGACAGGTAACACCAACATCGACGGTTTTTCAAATAACGAATTGTCGTTGGTGATGACAACAGCGCCCGGCAACCAATCAAGCCACAACGCAAAGATCAAAATCAACATAATCCCGCTTACAAATTCGGGCGTGCCGGTGGCTAATAAGCTTGTCGTCGATAAAAATCGGTCAATCCATGTGCCTTCGTTTAATCCAGCCAACATACCCAAAGCCAAGGCTAAAGGCATAACAACTGCAAATGCGATACCGCCTAAAAGCAATGTATTTTTAATACGAGTGAGCAGTGTTTCAATTACAGGGCGGCCCGTAAAGAATGACACGCCCGGATCACCACGCAATAATCCTTTTTGAAGTGGTATATATTTACGCGGTGCGCCTGCGGTATTTTTCCATGCGGCTTTGGTCAATACCCAGCTTTCTAATTTCTCGCCTTTTACCCACATCGCGGCTTGCCCTTCACGGGTCACACCCCAATACACCGGAAACCCATCAGCGTCCGTTTTCCAAACTTCTGGCCCCATTGGTTTTTCAATCAAACTGCCATCAGGTTGATACTCTACCCGAATCATGGTTTCGCCATCTTGAGTGTAATTTTGATATAAAGTTCCATCCGTGTCGACCGCCCACCAACTATATTGGCGATTATTAGGATCATATAACCGTGTGAGCGGTTTGCCGACAGCGCTTTGGCCCGCACCGTCACTGCCAATCAACCATCGAATATAGCGCGTGGTAGCAGGCTGATCTAAGCCATTTTGGGCGTTAAATGAAGCCTCTTGTTCGGGCGTAATGGTGTTCCCTAATGAGTTAATGGCAATATTACCCGGTGCAATTTCAAGAAAGAAAAACACCAATAGAGATGCCAATAACAAGGTCAATAATAATGAAAAAGCTTTACGAGTAATAAAATTTACCATATCAACCCCTAATTTTAGAAAACAAAAAGGCGGGGTAAACGCCCGCCTTTTTGCTCAATCGCTCGTTAAAACAGCGAGTCCATCATACGCGAACTACGCCTTCTTGGTTGGATCGATATATGCTTCGCGCCACAATTGGAAGCTGGTTGGGTGCGTATTCAAGTTCATCGCCGTTGTTGCCCGTGCTGTGAAGATAGGCATCCAAGTTGCAATTGCCACTGAACCGCGCTCTTGTTGAATGCGCTGAATGTCTTTCATCAGAGCCTTGCGAGCGGCTACGTCGGCAGTGCCTTGGGCTTGCTTGAGCAACTTGCTAAACTCTTCATCCACCCAACGGCTTTCATTCCATGCCACTGGTTTGCCATTCTTATCGGCAATATAGGCCAAAGCCAATACGGTAATACCCAAGGGTCGATGTGTCCAAGGCGTGATACCGGCTGGCACTTCAGTCCACTTGTCCCAATAGGCACTATTGGGCATGCTATCGAGCTCAACATCAAAGCCGCCGGCCTTGGCAGTTTCCTTCAACGATTCACCATACGACACGACATCTTTCCAGCCTGTGCCAACTGAAAGCTTGACCTTGAGCGGGGTCTTCACACC
>CAZLOF010000307.1:0-6039 GCA_964560745.1 uncultured Thermoflexus sp. | reverse complement strand
CAGTATCTATCCCCCTTCAAGTGTAGCTTGAAGGGGGATAGGGAAATCGGCGAAAACCGCATTTTGAGCCTTGCTTAGTATAATTACAAACTTAGAATTGTTGGCTTGACAAGCAATAGATTTGATATTACACTACAGCGCAGTGCTATCAAGCTATACTATAGCTTTAAGCGATAAATGTCTTTTCAAGGCATCATTTTTTTTATCGTGTTCTGAAATTTTACATTTCAGATTGATGGTAAATTTAAAGTGTCATTTATAGCAATGAAGTGTAAAAATTGAGAAAATGCTGATTTTGGTATCGTGCTTCAAGCTTAGTTTGAAGCACGATAGCGAAATCGGCGAAAAACATATTTTTATGTTTCTTTGCGATAACAATTTGACACTTTGATTTTTAATATTTTAAGAGGAGGCAAAAACAAAAAAATATGAATCGTAAAACCCAATCCCTAACGACATTTGCCGCAGTGAGCGCTACCTTATTGGCAGCATGTAGCTCACCTACGCCGACAGCGGCCCCAGCCAAGCCAGCAGCACCGGCTGCCACATCTGCGCCAGCGGCCCCGGCTGCAACGGCTGCCCCTGCCGCGCCTGCCGCATCGGGCGGCACGTTTACCTATTGGGGTGGCCTTATTTTCTCTGATGAAGCCAACAAAATGCTTGAAGATAAGGTGAAAGAATGGGGCAAAGCCAAAGGGATTAACGTGACGGTGGTCATGATTAACCAAAACGAAACAACTCAAAAAGTGTCAGCCGCTATTGAGGCGGGGAATATGCCAGATGCGCTTGATATGGGGCGCGATTTGATGTTGTTGTTGAGCAAGAATAACCGCCTTGAAGCGCTAGATGACATTTATAAAAAAATCGGTGATGCACATGGTGGCTGGATGGACAGCACCAATCGTGCCACCGACCCGAAAGACTTTGGCGGCAAGATTTATGGCGTGCCCTTTGGGCAAAGCGGCAACCTGCTAAACCGCCGCGATGACGTGTTGAGTAAAGCTGGTTTTAAAGATGCGCCCAAGACTTGGGAAGAATTGATCGAACAAAGCAAAAAGGTCAATGCCCCGCCCAAACTCTATTCAATGGGCTTTGCGCTGAGCAATGTCGGCGATGCTAACGTGATGGTTGAAGTGATGCGCTCTTACGGCGGGCGTATTGCCGATGATGAAGGCAAGAAGTGCACGCTCGATACCCCCGAAGTGCGCACCTTTATGAAGCTCATCACCGATGCTTATGCCGCCGGTGTGTTTCCACCCGGAACCACCACTTGGGACGGTGCAGGTGACAACAATGCTTACCAGTCAGGTCAAGCGGTGTTTATCGCTAATCCGGGTAGCGTTTATCTCAATATTCTTAAGAATGACCCAGAACTCGCCAAAGGCAGCAAATACAGCGCCTTGCCGGGCGGGCCAAAACTGCGCACCGCGCCCACTGGTTTAAATTACCGCGTCATTCCGGTCAGCAGCAAGCAAAAAGACTTAGCCAAAGATTTGCTCGCTTATTTGGCCGACGATAAATTCATGGCTGATTATTACAGCAAAGCCATTTATGGCCCAGTTGCCAAAAATCAGATGAATGCGCCCGTGTTTAAAGACAGTGTGCTTCATGCTGGGTTGCTTGATCTCGCGCTAAACGGCACGGCTCCTAACTTCCCAGACAAAGATAACATTGCCATTGCCGAGTTTAATAACAACTTCCTTGTGCCCAAAATGTTGCAAAAAGTGGTGGTAGATAAGAAGAGCATTGACGATGCCGTCAAAGAGACTCAAACCGCTTGCCAAGCAATATACGACAAGTATAAATAAGAGTTGAAAGTAGAAAGTGCTAAGTGCTAAGTTTTCAACCACTTAGCACTTAGCACTTTCTACTTTTTACTTTCTACTCCCAATGAAGTCACCTCGCCTCACCCTCGCCCAATCTGATGCCCGTCTTGGGTTAGCACTGGTTGCACCGGTGTTAATTTGCTTGCTGTTGTTGGTGTTATACCCGTTTGTCTTTGCGGTTTACATCAGCTTTACTGACCGCACGGTAGGGGCGCAAGAGGTCAAATTTATAGGTTTCGATAATTTTCGTTATATTTTTGGTCAGCATAGCTTTCAGCAAAGCGTCCGCAACACATTTATATTAGTATTTTTTTTGCAAGCATTTAAATTGGTGTTGGGGCTTGGCATTGCGTCATTGTTGAATCAAGCCATACGCGGGCGCACTTTTTTTCGTGGCTTGGTGCTGTTGCCTTGGGCCATGCCAGCTTTTGTGGCCTATTTGTTGTGGAAATTTTTATATGACCCAACCCAAGGCGGCGCGTTTAACATGATTTTGGGTGAATTGTTTGGCACCCAACTCGATTTTCTCAGCAGCAAAGAACTTGCCATGCCGAGCGTGATTGTGGCCTCCTTTTGGCGCGGCTTTCCGTTTTGGGTCATCTCATTTTTAGCCGCGATGCAGGGCATTTCAGTGGAGCTTTACGAGGCTGCTGCAATGGATGGCGCCACCGCGTGGCATCGTTTCCGCCATATCACCATTCCCGGCATTCAACATGTGGTGTTGGTTATCACTTTACTCAGCACAATTTGGACTACCAATAGTTTCGAGAATGTGTGGTTGCTGACACAAGGCGGGCCTAGCGACGCGACCATGACTTTTCCGGTCTTGGCCTATTTTGGGATGCAAACTTTGCGTATCGGTGAAGCCAGTGCTGTCTCGGTTGCTATGTTGCCTATTTTTACCATGCTCGCCTTTTTTGCCGTTAAGCTTTTGCAAAAAGAAGACTAAATAAAAGGATGAAAGATGAAGGGTGAAGGATGAAATAAGACTTTATCCTTCATCTTTTATCCTTCATCCTTCATCCTTTCCCAATGGTTACCCGACTCACCACACCCCAAAAAGTGCTTGCTTATAGTTTGTTGATCTTGCTGGCGTTGTTTATTTTATTCCCCATTTATTTTATGGGCATTACCTCGCTCAAGACTGTGCGCGATATTTATCGTGTGCCGTCGCTTTTGCCGATTAACCCCACTTTGCAAAATTATGAGCAATTGATCGGCACATGGAAATTTTTGGATGCCATTAAAAATAGTGTGATTGTGGCTGGGCTGACAACGATTATTTCGGTGTTTATTAGCAGTTTAGCGGCTTATAGTTTGGTGCGACTCAAATATCGTTTTCGCACATGGTCGGCGCGGTTGATCTTATTTTCATACCTCACACCGTCATCATTGTTATTCATTCCTCTGGCCGTCATCATTGCCCAGCTTGGTTTAGCGAATACGCATCTTGGGCTAATCTTCGTTTATTTGACCTTTGCCGCGCCTCTTAGCACATGGCTACTTATGGGTTTCTTTCGTAGCATCCCTTTTGATCTTGATGAACAAGCAATGGTAGATGGCGCAACGCGCTTGGGCGCGTTGTTTCGCATCGTGTTGCCGTTATCAGCGCCGGGTCTTATCTCATGCGCTGTATTCACCTTTACTGGCGCATGGAATGAGCTTTTGCTTGGCCTTATTTTCATCACTTCGCCCGAATTGCGCACCGTGCCAGTGCAGACCAATTACCTCATCACCGGCGACACTGTGCGTATGGGCTTGGTGATGGCAGCAGCAGTGGTCTCGGCGGTGCCGGTTATGGTTTTGTATTTCTTCGCCCAGCGTTTTGTCGTGCAGGGTTTGGGCGCGGGCAGTGTGAAGGCTTAAGCTTAATCTAAAACCCGTAACACGGATATGATGAAGATGAAAACGAGCTAGATGACGCAGGCTAGTTCGCTACTAATTTTTGGGTTTTTAGGTTAAATCGCCAATAGAGCCTACCCCATTCGCCTTGCCCATTCGCACCAAAATTCATGAGAATAAGGTCTCCATCCGGTAAAGCTTTATATAACTTTATCATTTGATTGCCTTCATAAACCTGTTGACTTTGCCCAGTGTCAATATCTACCTCAATAATGCGCGTATTCCACTTATCATCAAATACACATGGTTTGCCAACCATAAAATAGAGGCGTTTTTAATCAGCCCACCAAGTGATTCCGCCATAGGAATAAGATTTGTTTTGTTCGATAATAAACTTATTGAGATGATTTAACACGCGGTGTTTTTGCCGGTTGCGCAAACTTTGCAATTCGATACCATTACTGACCCAATAAGCAATATACTGGGCGCTGGGCGACAATGCCAAACCATTCGTGTCTTTTGCTGATGCTAACTTCACAATCTTTTGAGTGTTTAAATCCGCCCGCCACAACCCAGATGCATCATTTGTCAAAGGACAGCCATCGCCAATACTCGATTCGCTAAAATATAAAGACTTAGCATCGGCCGACCATTGAATAGGGTTAATCACACTATAGCCTAAACCGGCCTCATCCATTCGGGCAATTGCCACCCAAGCTTTTGATGATAAAGGGCTTGTAATTGTTAAAGTATTACGATTATGTTTACCTAAAAATTCGGTGCGAGCCTCAGCAATATACCGGTTATCTGTCGCTGTTAGTTTAGTAATATAGGACTGTGGATCTGATATCGGTGGTTGTGGGGTGGGCCAGGTCAAAGGGCTTTGAATAGTTGATGAGGGTTTTGCAACAACACTTGTTGGTGTGGTCGTCAATATTGCTGGCGGGGTTGGTGTCGATGTATCGGAGGCAAGGGTGGGCACGGGCGATACAGTAGCAACAAATGGCGTTATCGTAGAGGGTGTGCTGGGCGCAACTTGGCAACCTAATAACACAAACATAGTCGCGATCAATAAAGCGGTATTGCTTTTGTTTTTTATCATAATGCCGATAATAGATCATATCGAAAAGTTAAATCCCTATAGATAAGTAGGACGTGTTATATGCCAAGTGTTGGAGTTAAAAATTAAAAAAACTTGATTTGTATGATGAATCTGCATGATAAAATTAAATACATGACAGAAATGACAGCTATAATTACAGAACGTGGGCAAGTTTCTGTGCCAAGCCGTATTCGTAAATTGGCAAATTTGAAACCGGGTGTAATTTTAAAGTGGGAGATGCTATCCTCGAAGGAATTTCGAGTGACGGTTTCTGAAAAAACAACCGCACAAGGGCCTTATGCGGTATTAGGCTGGATTAAGCGAAATAACCCAGATGAAACTCGAAGCACAGATGAGATTATGCGTGAACTACGCGCAGGTGATGAAGATTAATGGCATGGGTTGTTGACACTTGTCTTTTACTCGATGTTGCATTGCCCGATCCAGTGTGGATGCAACGATCTGCCCTTGTATTAGCGAATCATCTCCCTGACGGTCTGGTCGTATGCCCGATAACAATCGTAGAGCTTGCCCCCCATTTTCGAGGTGGGCATACCGATGCGTATCAGTTTTTAGATATGTTGGGTGCAAGTTACCATCAAACATGGTTAGAGGTGGACACGCGAATTGCCATGCAAGCATGGGCGACCTATGTGCAAGCCCGACGACGTGAGCGTATCGCCAAACGTCCAATTGCCGATATTCTGATTGGTGCATTTGCACAACGATTTCAAGGATTATTGACGCGCAATCCCGATGATTTTCGCCCCTGGTTGCCTAACCTCAATATTATTGAGCCATAAGCGACCTAACCGAGGGCATCAAAACACATACTTTACCTCGCCAAACCCATCAACGGCAAAGACATAAAACAGGCGCAGCAGATCAGGGCCAATATTGCGAATGCCATGCCGGGCATTGCCGGGCACATAGATGGCGCTATCGGCCCGCACCACATGCTCGGCATCGCCGACCGTCATCAAGCCTGTGCCCGCCAAAATAAAATATACCTCTGGCGCACTATGCCGATGCACCTCTAACGCATTGCCGGGTGTGATCTCGCATACGCCCGCAGTCAGCGTATTGGTTGGGGTGATGTCGTTGCTAAATAGGGTGCGCCACAACACATTGCCGCGCCTGGCATCATCCCAACCTTCTTGGCAAGGCGCGGCATGTAAAACAACAGGTTGCGTTGGGTTCATACTACATCGCGATCGCTTGTCGCATTCCTTCTTTAATCAATGGTACATAACGTGCCATATCGCCCCG
>CAZLOF010000306.1:5756-6051 GCA_964560745.1 uncultured Thermoflexus sp. | reverse complement strand
CAGTAGGAACGAGTGCGACTGAGGGCTGTTATGGGTGCAGCAATCTGGAGAATTACGTGCACCCCGCGTATTCAAGCTCGCTACGAAAGTATCGGCCTTGGCCGTAAGCAGTTCATTGTACGTGCCATTGGCGACCTCAGTGCATCTATGGCGTGCGCTGGAGGAGAAATTGAGCGTGTCGCAGGTTTCCGGCCGCCCGAACTGACCGAAATGCCTCATGCGTATCGGATCGTGATTGCACGTATGGCTTCAGAGACAGTAAGTGAGGATGAAGTCTCGTCTCTTTCAGACCGAA
>CAZLOF010000306.1:1443-5745 GCA_964560745.1 uncultured Thermoflexus sp. | reverse complement strand
GTTAGTGCCGAAGTCGCCTCGGTATTTATCCGAACGCTCGCCGACAAGTGTATCGATGACGTCAAATCAAGCGAAACACTCTATTGACGTTTATGTATGGCAGGCAGTGAATGAGTCACAGAAACTCTAGTTCAGCAGATATTCTAGCTCCCATTAAAGTATTGATTGACTTCATGAAGACGGGTGATACGCACCATTTGCAAGATGTGTTCGCACATTCAGATGTAATCATCTTCGACTCATTCCTTCCTTACACATTTATTGGCGCTGATGCGGCAGAAAGCTGGGCGCAGGCTTTTTGCCACTCGATGAAGGCGAGACGCGTTCGGGATTTGAATTACGAGCTAGGGCGACCGCAGTTGGTCACATTTGGTGCGGATAGTGCCTATTGTTCGGTTCCCGTAAACTGGACCGGTTCGTCTAAAGACAAGAGGTTTATTGAAGTGGGAGCAATGACTGTTGTTTTCTCACGCGTATCGGAGCGGTGGGCTATTCGCAATCTGAGTTGGGCTGTCGTGCACTACTCACTCACGTAAACGGCGTCTGCATCCCAAACGATGCCTGCAACTGCGATGGCAACGAGAAGCACTGGACCCATCGAGAAGAGGGTGTAGTAAGCTAGATTCAGCTGGCAGCGACGCCGGAATGCGCGGAGGGCTGCAGATCTCGATGAGGGGAGTTGCGTGTATCTATGGATTAAGCTTTCTACCGAAACTGTGACGGTAAATCCTAACGTCGCGGAAACTGTGCAGATGGCCGTCTCCATTGAAAGAAACATTGCGTTCTTTGGGGTAAGAGCGCTTAGTGGTGTACTGATCTCGTTAGATAGATCGCTGGCTGCTACAAAACAGTGGGCATGCTTGTCGTGCCATTGCAGAAGTGACGGGCAAATCCGGCAGGTTCTCCGGGACTCGACATAGTAGATAAAGAAGCGATAAGCGCGCTCGGTAGTGTATCTGCCGCGACGGGTTTGGTCTTCTTTGGAATTTGTCTCAAATGCGACCCCGCTTTGATCGCAGCGCCTGTTGAAATTCTAGTCTAGCGCGTTTGCACAAGGAGCTGACAATGATGCGAACGACTAAAACCACCGTGGTGTTCATGCATCCCTTTAGGCTAGGAGCCATTGATGAGCTTTATCCCGCTGGGGGCTATTTGATGGAAACCGATGAAGAGTTATTGCAAGAGGTCTCATTTCCTGCATACCGCCGCACCGCGACATGGATGCAGAGGCTTAATGAGCAGAAGCCTGCACGCGTCATGCCAATCATGACGGCCGATCCTCTGCAGCTTGAAGTCGCCATTTTAAGGGATAAACGGTGGAACCCATGAAACTGAGTTTCCCGAATGCGAGCCGCAGCTACGATGCGCGGCAAAAGTGGGTACGGTTCTGGGCCTATGACAACGCCTTGGAGATTCCATTCTTCCTGGCCGCAGATGCTCTCGCCAAAATGGCCTCCGAGACCAATGACGACGAGTACAGCTTACTGAGAATCTTCGACCAACATTGGGGGCGGATCTGCAAGGCCGCAGAGCGGGCCTATTCGCGCAATAGCCGCGGTTCATATTTGCTGCAAGTGGCCGACGTGACATGAGTCGGGCAAAGACAAAATCATCTCTTTGGAGGAAATCACCATGAGTAAGTCGCAGAAACGCAGCAACCGCGAACAGAAGAAGCCAAAACAAGAAAAACCGAAGACGATCGCCGCTGCACCAAGCACGATGGCTGTGCCGCTGAAATCTGGCGGAGTTCCTGGCGGAAAGAAGATGAAATGAGATATTTTACGCCGCCGATCGTTGTGCCTGTTGCGATCTTTCTGCTGGTTGCCGCGATCGTCTTCTATCGACAAATCAGTTGAAGATCTATTGTCATGCCCTCTGATTCAATCGACCTTGATGAACGTCGCAGTGACGCGGATCAACGGGCAACTGAAATCCGCAGGCGATTTGAAGGTGTGCGCCAGGATCAGGCCCGCCTAGAACAGCGCCAGAAGGAGTTCGAGGCATTTGTCCTGGCCGGGCCGGCGGAGAATTGGCCGGAAGCGGCGGCCAAAGCGCAGTATCTCATTCAACTGCTGGTGGATGCCTACGCTGTCAGGGATCCGCGTCAAAGGGAACTGATCGACAGCGTTTTTAAGGATTTTGCTTTCCTAACACAGCATAAAGAGTAAGCTGAAGAATTCATACTTATGCAATGTCGATAGGGTTCGCTCGAGAAGCAGCCACAAAGAGGATCGAGATGGAATTCGAGACACATGGCGAACATCGCGGCTGTAACTATATCAGCAGAATAACCATCAGCGATCGGCAGGGGCGGGTTCATATCAGAACAGATGTTGCGATCGACCTCCACGAAGATGCGATAGAAAGCCAGCAATTGGCATTCCGCGCTGTATCGCCCAGCGGCCCCGCCACATTTGTGAGCGAGCTGGAAGGGTGGGGCATGTCGAGAAGTGAAGCCGAGTATCAAGCTGCGAAAATTGTTCGCGATCGCATCGATGCTATCTTCGGACCCAATATCGATCGGATGGAGTTATCCACCAAATTCGATCAGGTTGATTCAGAAAGAGAAAAAGCTTAAGGCGGTCCGGTTATCACCGGACCGCCTTTTACTGAAGCTTACTTGTCAGCAGAAATAGGATGCCCCTGCTTCAGTTCGTGCCCCGTGAAGGACCGCGTCTCAAGGGTGGGCAGGCCGCTGCGTTTGATTTCTCCCAGTAGCTCTTTCTTGCGTGCTGAAAGGCGCACACCAAGCTCATCAACGTCAAGGCCCTCTGCCTTTGCTTGTGCAAAGAGACCTTCGCTTCGCTTTTCCTCTTCTTTGACGTGGTGCTTGATCATTTCAGAAAGAACTTTGACCTTGGCATCGTAAAATTGATCTTCTGAATTGCTAGCACTGATCTCCGCGATAAGGACTTTAGCGCCGTCATGCTCGACGTAAGCTTCCTGTAGAAGATCTTCGTCAACTACGGCTTCGCATGCTGGGTAGAAGATTTCCTCTTCTATCTGAGCATGCACCGTAAGCTCTGTGCAGATTTCCTTGGCTAAAGCTACTTTTCGGTCGGGCTTCTTGGCAGTTTCAAACTTCGCAAACAGCTCTTCCACTTTTCTGTGGTCGGCTTTTAGTAAGGCAATCGCGTCTAGCTGAGCCTTAGGCATGATATTCTCCGTTCGAATAGAAATTAGAAATAAACTTGACTACATATCGCGCGAGCGACCGCCAATTGTCGCGGCATAGCTCGCACAAAAGGCTCCGGTCAGCATAGCGATGAATGCCCATAGTGCCATTCCTGCTGCCGCCTTCCGTGCATCGTCAGCAATCTGTTTCGCCTTAGCCTTCCCTTCGTCAATTGTTCGCTGTGCTTGCGCTATGACGTCGTTGACACGTTTTTCCGCTTCAGCAGATGTCATACCGGTCTGGTTGGATACGAGCTGTGCCAGATAGGCTTTGTCGCCTGGCGAAACTTCTCTGTTTGCGAGACTAACCTTAAAGATACGGCCGACTTCTTCTCCAACTCGTGCAGAGTCAGGATTGCGCGGCGAGGTCGAAAGGGATGGCTGAGGGATCGACCCTTGTATCGCACCCATGCTCTCAGATGGTGATCTCAAGAGCATATCGCCGAAATAGTCGTTTAAGTCCGACGGACTAGATGCGCTTTGGTTAGGTAGATCATAAGCCTCTACTGCCCCGCTCACGCCTGCACTGCCAGCTCCCACTGCCAGGGCTGTTGCGGTACCTTTAGCAAATTCACCAGCAATAGACGTCATTATGCAGATGCTCGCGAGAATTCCGACCGCCCAAGTAACAAATCCATGAGCTGTATCACGGAAGAATACTTCGTCCTTGCTGGCGTCGCTCCACTTTGTCCTTAAACGGCCCGAGAGATATCCGCCAAGACCAAACGACACTGCATGAATTACGATAGACCAAACAATGACACCAACGCCTAGTGTCGCTACAGTGGCGCCTTGACTATCCCACGGCGAAACAGCGAGTAAGCCAAAGCCGGCACCCAGCGTCACAAGAATCACTGCCATAGCGGCAGCACCCGCACTACCGGCAAGAATTGCGGCCCATGATACAGCGGAAAAGGCTGACTCAATATCTGCTAAAGCGTTAGTGCGAGCTGGAATAGCGTCTGTACGACGGGTTGGATCTGAGTAGATGTCGGTAGGCATCACAGGACTCCTTGAGGGTAATCAGCGCATAAAGATCGCGAGTAGGATGATCACCGGGATCGGCACACCCAACATCCAAAGCAGTATTCCACGGCCCATGATTTCCTCCTGGCTAATGTGAAACAG
>CAZLOF010000306.1:0-1433 GCA_964560745.1 uncultured Thermoflexus sp. | reverse complement strand
ATTTTGATGAGGCGCTGGCCGGTTAGATTTCTCCGGCATTGCAGGCGCGCTTTAGTAACTCGCTGTCGCCTGTCATCACCAAACAGCAACGGCGGCTCTGGTTTCCCAGGACCGCCGTCAAGCTCTTCAAGTTTATTTAAACCAGGACATGAGTCCGGAGGTCACTGCGTTTGTCGAGCTATATAGGAACCTCAATCGGGCGCTTTCGTTCCAAGCCCTCTTTAGTTGCCGGAGACTTTGCTTGAGTTGTTGCCGCTTGAACCAAGTGGGGCGGCCGTTGGATTGCTTGCTAAATTGACCGAAGATGCGCCAGTCGGCTGCTCGTCAGCGCGGCATTGTTGGTGCTAGTGCCACCATTGTTCGTGTTGATTTGCGCACCGTTATAAGTCGGCACGTTCGGGTTGGAGAACTTGGTCAAGGATCCACTGGAGCAATCGTTTGGCTTGGTTGGCGCATTATCCTGCGCGATAGCGCCGCCAGCGCTAGATAAGAAGGGCGCGTGCCGCGCGTAGTAGCTAGCTAGAAATGAATTGTGGGTAGAGCTTGTGAGTATAAATCAATTAAAAGCCATAACTAATTGATATTTATTCAATAAGTGTATGGACATGGCGGAGGAGGTGCCCACCCATCTGCCGTCCGCTGTGTCTTTAACTGTTTGCAGTTGTATCTATCCGATCAGTAATATTGGGCTAATTAATCGAGACGGTCTTTCATCGTCCATTCCATCTTCGCATAGATCTACTTCGAGGGTGGGGGGTAGAATAGGGGAGAAAAGGTTGAACGTTTAACGGCGCTCGGTGTTTCTCGGGCGAAGACGCCGAGTATGTACCCCGATGGCAATGGGCTCTATCTGCAAGTCACCAGTGCTGGGGCGCGGTCTTGTATATTGCGCTGCAGTCACAAATGGCTTGGCGGCAATCGGCATCGTTGTTGCTTTTAGCCAGAGTGCCTCAGCCGAGCAAAGCTTCTGCGATAAGAATTCTGGTAAGTTTACCATCAAACTTAGCAGCTGTTCGGTAGACACAAACGGCAACTCTGCTGCAGCACCGATTAACGGCGGCGGACGCGGCGCACAGCCCGGCGGCAATCCTGGTGGTGGTAACCCAGGTGGGGGTGGCACGGCTGCTGGCGGTCCTACACCGGGTTAACCGTCCGACAGTTTAGTTAAGTCATAGCCGTCCCTGGTATGTGCTCTCTAAGGCCATACCGGTGACGGCTTTAATTTTTTCTTGAGCTTTTCAGAAAACAACTTCCGATCAATTTTATCAAATTCACCGACAGGAAGTGACGGGCCTGAGAAGTTTTCGTCGCCGTGGTGAAGACAACGTCTCAATCCCTGAACTAAGCTAAAGGACATTTTTTAGCCCCTTAATTCAACTCGTTACTGGGGCAATAAGATGCGCCTTAGCGGCGTCGATTACATCTGCGGTGAG
>CAZLOF010000305.1:0-6104 GCA_964560745.1 uncultured Thermoflexus sp. | reverse complement strand
GTCTTTTACCTGAAAGAAAACGGTCTTGTTTTTTTCACATACCACTTCACCACTCATGGGGGCACTGTGAAAAGTGAGCTGCGTTAATTTTTTAGTATCCAGGTTAACGCTCCAGATTTGTGTATTGTTGATATTGGTGGCCGGAGTGGCTTCTCTTTTCATGTCTGTTACAACAGCGGCTTTTTGTTTGGTGTTATTTTAAACACCGCCACTGCCGCATTTTTATGCCTATCTTAGTATCCTTAATTGCGTTTAATTTAAACGCCAGCTTTCTCACGCGCTTTCATGGCGCAACCGATCACACCGGCATAATCGCCCAATTCTGAACGCACAAACTTGATCTGGTCGGCATCTTTTTTAAACACACAATGTTGCATCGCCACTTCTTGAATTCGCGGCATCATCCATTCGCCCAAAGCCTCGATGACACCACCGCCCCAAATGAGCATTTCGGGGTCAAGACAATTGATGAGCGAAGCCGCATGAACCCCTAATTGATAGGCGGCACGATCAACAATTTCAGCAGTGAGGTGATCTTTCTTTTTCATCGCCATTGCCAAAATACTGCTGGTAATCTCGCCTTTTTCTTCCATTAGCTTTGGCACAATCGATTTGCGCCCATGCGCAATTGCGCTTTGAATATCGCGCACAATGGCGGTGCGGCTGGCGAGGGCTTCGATGCCGCCACGAATGACGGTTCCAGACTGGTTGGTTGGACCATCTACCATTTGCACCATGTGCCCAATTTCGCCAGCGCTTTTGCGCCCACCCAAATACACTTGTCCATCAATAACAATGCCGCCACCAATCCCTGTGCCAACAAAAATAGTGACAAAGTGTTTTACATTACGCCCAGCGCCAATGACTAGCTCGCCATAACAGGCCGCTTTTACATCATTTAACAAGGCGACTGGCACATTAATGTTGTTCCATGAGCTTAAATGTTGCCCTAATGGCAAGCCCATCCAGCCCGGCAAATTTACGGCCCCTGTCACCATGCCGCTTGCATCATCGACCATGCCCGGCACACCGGCCCCAATTGCAATGATTTGGTTGGGTTCGATTTTTGCAACTTCAACAGCTTCATCCACTGTTTTAAGAATGCGTTTTACGACAGCATCCGCACCTTTTTCTGCTTTTGTTGCCTTGCGCCCAACGCCCAAAATCTTTCCATTTTTATCAATAACGGCTGCAAAAATTTTGGTGCCGCCAATATCAATCCCCAAGGTATAAGTTGCTTTGTCTGACATAAGTTATTATTTAATGCTTGTTTTATTAGCACTATGCTTTAATTCCCAAATGTTGAAATTGTAATTGAAAATAAAGCAATTATGGTGAGAGCTTGTTCTTTGGGGTGGCACTTGGGCTAATTTTAGCGTTTGGGGTGGGGCTGGCGGGTTTAACAATGGCAAATGGCGCTAACAATTGTTGGGCATTGGCTGCTTCATTCTGACAGCCATCGTTGGACGCGGTTGGGTTAATACACGTTGCCTCAATAATAATATCTGGAAAACTAAACCCTACTTGGTCTTGGGCGGTTAGGCTAAAACGTGTAAATTTACGCCCACTGGGCAAAATGTAACTCAAATTGCCAGTGCTTGGTAATCGCACCCCGGGTGCAATCGATTGCGCTTTGGCGCCGCTGCCCAATGGAATAATCCAAATATCGAAATTGCTTTCGCCTTTGAGATCCCATGCAATGGTTACTGTGCCCCCTTCTAAGGGTTGTTTGGGCGTGACCGAAAAGACCCATTGATTACGATTAACCAATGCCGGAAAAGGTGTAACCGTGAATGCTTTGGGGGCAGTTGGTAAGCTGATTAAGGCCAATGGGGCCGGTGTTAGCGTAGCAGTTGGCAAGAGTGGCGGTGACGTAGGCAACACGATTGTCGCAGTCGGGCGTGGCAGGGGCGTTTGGGTTGGGCGCAGGGTTGGTGCAATTGTTGGCACTGACGTGGCTGGGCGAGCGGTGGCAAGGTCGATAATTTCACGCGGGACGGCAGTTTCTTCTGCCACTTTTACTGGTTGTGATGCTGGGATCAGCGTAGGGCTTGAGGAGGCTTGGTTTATCGTGCTAAGGGGCGTTGGCGATGCGTTGGCGAAGGTTGTGACAATTTGCCCTGTGGTGTTGGGCTGAACACTGCTCGTAGAATTTGTGCAGCTTGAAAATAAGATTGCACTGCATACATAAATCGCCAAATAGAATGATCGAGACATATTTTTTAACTTTGATTGGGGGCGTAATCAATGTTAAAAGGTGCTATGCACGCCCAAATAATTGTGTAAGGGTTACAAGTATAGCTTGCAATACAAAACAAAGCGTGGAAATCGTTTTAGGTCTTCACATCCCCGAAAAAAAGTAACAGGGCAACCGCCGAATTGCCCTGTTACTTATCCAATAGGAGGAAACCCATGAACCGAGGTGAACTATAACAAGCTTTCTTTAGAACAGCGTTAATGTTGCCTCAAAATTTGATCAATTTAAGAATGCAATTGGTTGGGCGATGCCATGTATAATAATTTGTTATGATCTTAAATGTCTTCCTCGGCATCGCACAGATTGTTTTAGCGGTTGCGTTGATTGGCGCAGTGCTGTTGCAAAGCAAGGGAGAAGAATTAGGCGGGGTATTTGGGGGTGCGCAAAGCATTTATCAAACACGCCGCGGTGTCGACCGCTTGTTATTTACCATTACGGTGTTTCTAGCGATTGCATTCTTCACTCTGGCTATTGTCAACGTGGTTTTGTCGGCTGCAAAATAATTATTAGCGATCAGTCATCAGTAATCAGTCATCGTAATCAAAAATGTTATTTCTGATTGCCGATGGCTGGTTATGGTGTACTGAATCCTTATGCGATCACTACGTTTGCCGTTGATCTTGTTTGTTGTTGGCATTGTTGCAACACTTTATCTTGCATTTCGCTTGGTTTTACCCAGCGCTTCAATCATACCAACCAACACAAACACCACTTATATCGAAGGTGTCGCCGGCGCGCCCCGCGCAATTAACCCATTATTGTGCGATTTAAACGAAGCCGACCGCGATATTTGTAGCCTTACCTTTGTTGGGTTAACTCGTTTTAATGAATATGGTGAAGTTGTGCCTAATCTTGGCACGTGGGTGATTTCGAGCGATGGCCTCACTTACACCTTTAAATTGCAATCGGGTTATCGTTGGCATGATGGCGCAAATGTATCTATTGACGATGTTTTATTCACCACAAGTTTGTTGCAAGCTCCAGAGTTTCCGGGCCGGCCCGATATCGCCGCATTGTGGAAAACCGTCAAAGTAGAGAAACAAGACAAAGATACAATCATTTTTAAGCTGCGCGAGCCTTACGCCCCATTTTTAGATTACACCACCATCGGCTTATTGCCAGAGCATATTTTGTCGGGCACAGTGCCAAGCCAACTCGATAAGATTCCATTTAATTTACAACCTGTAGGCAATGGCCCTTGGCGTGTTACGCAAGTTGGCACATCAGGGGTTCGTGTTTCATCGGTAACACTCGAGCCGTTTTCTGGCGCAATTTCGGGCATTAATAAAAAACCCAATTTATCACGTTTAATTTTTCGTTATTACGCCAACCCTGATGCGGTTGCCGATGCGTTTAGAAATGGTGATATTGATGGCATTAACACTATTACACCAGAGCTAGCCAAACGACTAAATGAGCGTAATGATTTGACCATTTATTCGACCAAGCAAACCCATGTAGTATCACTTTTTATCAATCAACGCCGTGATAGTGGTGTGATTGCGTTATCTGAAAAAAATGTGCGTCAAGCCCTCATGATGGCACTCGATCGCCGACGCATGATTAGCGATGTGCTTGAGGGTCGCGCGGTATTAGCCCATAGTTTGTTTATTCCCGACACATGGGCCTATAACAATGATGTCAAACAATATGGGTTTGACTTAAACAAGGCAAAACAATTATTGCGCGATGCTGGTTATGATTTTCGCGCGGTGGCGCCTTCCCCTATTGAAGTGTGGCAAAAAGATGGTGAGGCCTTGGCTTTTACCCTGCTCACCCCTGATGACCCGACCCGACGCGCTGTGGCTGAAAGTGTTGCGGCCCAATGGCGCGATCTTGGGGTGCGGGTTAATGTGCAGCCAGTGCGCAATTTACAACGCGATTTTCTTGAGTCACGCAGTTACCAAGTGGCTTTGGTCGAAGTTTCAATGGACGGTGATCCCGATCCCTATCCGTTATGGCATCCGTCACAAAGCGTTCGCGGGCAAAACTATACGGGTTATAACAACAAGCAAGCGGGCGAATTGATCGAAACTGCACGTACCGTTAACGATCGCGCCCAACGTATTAATCTTTATGCTAAATTTCAAGAGGCATTTAGCGAAGATTTACCCGCTATTCCGTTATATTACCCAATTTATCGGTATGGGGTTGCCTCACATATCAGCAATGTCCAATTGCCCCCGTTAACCTATAGTAGCGACCGATTACGCAGCCTTTCTGATTGGATAATTGGCACTCGAACAAGCCGCCGACAATAAATTTAACAAAACGTTTCCTTAAATAACTAAGTAAATTCAACGTGAATTGTGTATACTAAGTACAAGTCAGAAAAAAGCGGCATTGGGCAGGGTTATCATTTTAATCGCTATTGATTAATGCCAGTGAGGCACGATGAAAACCTGTTTAAGCTCGTATTTTTATCTGTAATATTGTCGTTAAGTAATCGGATGGATGAGGCTATCTTATTCAAGTAATGCATAGGACATAGTTCTTATAGGGCATTTGACGGATAGATTTCTATTTGAGAATTCTGTAAAATGAAAAGCATGAACCGGTCGGGAAGAATACCCGGATTGATGCAAGGGGCAGTCTTAGAAGCAGCAGATCGCTCTGGCGCTCGCATCTACCTTAATGCTGATGTAATTAGTATTGGCAGAGCTGTCGCAGGTGAACATGACATTCTCATTTCACCCCAAGACACTGCCGTATCGCGTGAACACGCACGGCTCATTTTCGAGAATGGGCATTGGTTGGTCGAAGACTGTAGCCGTAATGGCACACAGATCAATGGTGAAGTAATCAAACGCCGCACCGAAAAATTAAGTGCGGGTGACCATATCCAAGTTGGAAAGTCATTTGATTATTATTTCTTCGATCTAAGTGTCACTGAGGACTTTACCATTCCTCAGCATCATACAGACTCAAAACCCATCGAGCCAGTATTACCGGTTGTTTCGCGTAATGGCGCAGCCAGCAATAATGGGCATGGAGGGGCGGCTGTTGCCGTAGCATCATCATCATCGATGTCGGCGGTGCGCGAGGCCCCACCGGCGCAACGTGGGATATGGATTAGCCCCAGCGCTATTATTTGGCGCGATGGCGAAATTTTGCCGGTTACGTTATCACGCACGGAATATCGTTTGCTTAAATATTTGGCGAGTCGCCCGGGCGATGTATGCGAATATGACGCAGTGATGCAAGCCGTGTGGGGTGATATTCGCAACAAAGACAGTTTGCACGAGTTGATCTTCCGGCTTCGCCGCAAGATTGAACGCAATCCATCGACACCGCGCTTTATTGTTATTCGCTCTGGCATTGGGATTGTGTTTTTCCCACAAGGGTTGCAGTAATTTTTAGTTAAACTTTATTCGCGGTAAACCCAAAAGATGTAGTGATTTCGACGGAAATTTGTTTTACTTACCTTTTTATTAATCTAATTGTCTTTCCAATAAAAAGCGGCGCACTTATACAGTGCGCCGCTTTTTGTTTTTTGCATAACTTGACAATGTCATATTCGCCAAAGCAAAGCAAGTTTTCACCGATTTCACTATACCCTACAGCAAGGGAGAGTATAGTGAAATCGGCATATGTCTTTTTAATTGCTTAAAGTCATTTGAAGCCTGCCACATCAATTAAAACCATCACTATAATATTTAATAGTTGTTCTAATGAAACAATTAAGGAGAAAACAAGAATGATTAGTAATAGATTTACAAAATTGTTGCAACGATTGGTTGCGACCACTGTCGTTGGCGTAATGCTGACAGCATGTGTGGGTGTCACCCCAAAGATGACCCATCAAGGGCGTTTGCTTAATTCAAGTGGGCAACCTGTAGCTGATGGC
>CAZLOF010000304.1:0-6112 GCA_964560745.1 uncultured Thermoflexus sp. | reverse complement strand
GCCACAATGCGGATGGTGTCGATGGCGCGTCGCCCGGGGTGGGTGCGCATCAATAGGTCTACATCTACCCCAACTTTGTTGGCCCAATGCAGCCAACATTCGTTAATCACATCGATTGAATGAACCAATGTGCCGTCAAGATCGAAGCAAAGCGCGTGGGCGGTAAAAGTATTTGGCATGGGGGTGATATTACACTAAATGTAGACGTGAACATAAACGTAAACGTGAACGCTCATACAGATCCCTACCGGCTGACAACCATTTCCACAACTCCCTGTAAAATTTCCCCCACATGAGTCAAAATCGTATTGTGGTAAAAGTGGGAACCAGCACCTTGACCGATGGCACCCACCGCCTGAACCGCCGCCGAATGTTGGAATTGGCGCAACAAATGGTGCAATTGCGCGAGCAAGGACACGAGGTGGTCTTGGTTTCATCGGGCGCAATGGCCGCCGGGCGCGAACACTTGGGCGTAACCCCAGCCCAACGCCCCAAAAAGGCGGCGGCGCTGATGCCCTATAAACAAATGTTGGCCGCCGTCGGTCAAAGCCGCCTGATGATGGCGTGGGAGCAGGTGTTTGGCATGTTTGAAGTGAAGGTAGCCCAAGTGTTGCTCACCCGTGCCGATTTGAGTGACCGGCATCGCTATTTAAATGCGCGTGAGGCCCTATTGGCAATTTTGGCGCATGGCATCGTGCCCATCGTGAATGAAAATGACGCAGTGGTGACCGAAGAAATTCGGGTAGGCGATAACGACAATTTGTCGGCTTTGGTGGCCAATGTGGTCGATGCCGATATCTTGATCATTTTGACCGACCAAGATGGCTTGTTTACCGCCGACCCGCGTAAAGACCCCACCGCCACATTGATTCACGAGGTGAGCCAAATTGATGACAACCTGCGCAGCATCGCAGGGGTGTCATCGACCAACCTTGGGGTAGGTGGCATGGCGACCAAATTACAAGCCGCCGACCTCGCCACAAAATCGGGCATTGCGGTGGTGCTGGCACATGGCAAACGGGCGGGCGCAATGGTGGGTGTGGCAAACGGCGAAAAGATTGGCACCCGCTTTTTGCCACAAGCCAGCGCCCCCGATAGCCGCCAACGCTGGATTTTGTCGGATAAAACGGCGGGGGTCGTGAGGGTGGATGAAGGTGCGGCCCAAGCCATTGCCAAAGGCAAAAGTTTGTTGCATGTGGGAGTGCGGGCAGTATTGGGCAAATTTGAGCGTGGGGCCGTGATTACAGTGTGTGATCAAAGCGGCGAAATTGAAATTGCCAAAGGCATTACCCGCTGTTCATCGGCTGAGGCGATCCGGTTGATGGGAAAAAAATCGACCGATGTGGCGGCATTGCTGGGGGCCGAGGCGGCAACATGGCTTATTCATGCCGACGATTTGGTAAAAATTTGAGCGTTGGGTAATCGTCAGGTTGGCATCGGTTTGAGGGGCCAAGATGCCATGCAGAAAATAGCAGCGCAAAAGACAATATAAGTAACCTAAAATTTCAGGGATAGCAAATCGGGCAAAAGAGGGTGGACAGATTGCAACGATATTGCTATCTTAGATTAGGGGTCGATTTGTTGCTAAAATGAAAAAAGATAGTCGCTATACCTTGCTTGATGCCACATTATTGGTGCTGGTTATTTGTTTGTTAATCTTGGTCGTTCGCTAATTGAAATACAATCGCCCAAGCACAATATATTGCCACACCGATTATGATATTTGCCTATGAAACACATTGGCGTTGCACTATTATTGGGCGCTGGGTTACTGTTGCTAAGCCCATTTGGGGCCATCTCACGAGGGATGGGGCAACCAATGGTGTCATTAACCCCATTGGCTTATATGCCCTTGATTGCAGCTTTGTATGATGGCACGCCTCGCCCCGAGATTGAGCCCCCCCCCGCCCCAACCGAGACGGCTCCTCCAACCTCAACCTTCACCTCAGCGCCAACTATTGAGGCAACAGATATGCCAACGGTTAGCCCAACCCCCATCCCCAATTGTGTTGTAACGCCAACTGCGGAACAAGCCCCCAACACACCGATCAAAATTGTCGATATCAGCAAACAACATTTCCCCGAAGTGGCAACCTTACAAAATATCAGCAATGCTGCCATTGACTTGGCTGGTTGGCGGTTATGTAGTTTGAATGGCGGGCAGCAACATCGCGGGTTGTTTGGGCTATTGCAGGCGGGCGAAACCCGCGACTTTGCACATATCGGCAACCCGATCTGGGATGACGATGCCCGGGATGACGCGGCATTATTTGACCCTAATGGGCAACTGATCAGCTATTGGAGCGATGCACCCTAAACATCAATACTAACCAGTGAGCTTGTCATCACTATCCTTGTGACTAGTGAGCATATTCAAAAAATTGAATATGATTTCGTCATACAAATTCATCTTATGAACAAAGAGGTTTGATCATGAAAACAAAACTATTTCACATTGCAAGTGCGGCAACCCTATTGTGGTTAACATCATGTAGCACACCGCAACTGAGTCAAGAGCGTGGGCAAGGGAATGCACCCATCGCCCCAAACACCCAATTGGCCCCAACGCAAGAGGTTGATACCAACTCGGATGCCCAAGTACCATTAAATTTAAATGTGGCGGGGGTGACATTGAGCCAAAGCGAAGCAGAAGCCTTGCTGTTTATGCGTGAGGAAGAAAAGCTGGCGCGTGATGTATATCAGACACTTTATGCCAAATGGAAATTGCAACCATTTACCAATATTGCCCGTAGCGAACAAACGCATACCGATGCAATTAGACGGTTAATGGATGCCTATAAGGTCACTGATACGAGTAGCGCCCAAGTTGGCGTGTTTACCAACCCCGATTTACAAAAGTTGTATTCAAGTTTAGTGGCGCAAGGCGAGAAATCGGTGGTAGATGCCCTAAAAGTTGGCGCAACGATTGAAGATCTCGATATTGTCGATTTGCAAACGCGCAAAGCCCAAACCAATAAGACCGATATTCAAGTGGCATATGACAGTCTTATTCGCGGGTCAGAAAATCATTTGCGGGCCTTTACAGGCCAATTGGCAAATTATGGCAACGGCTATAAGCCACAATATCTGAGCCAAAGCGCCTACGATGCCATTGTTGCCGCTAACCAACGTGGCGGCCCGCGCCGCTAGCGCCTACGATGATGTTGTCTTAAGTTGTTTTACCCACCTTTATTTGCAATGAAACAAGCACTTACTACCTCTGCCGAATTATTCAAAGCCCTTGGTCACCCCGCTCGTCTGCAATTGTTAGAAGCATTATGCAATGGTGAGCGCTGTGTCTGTGACATTTCGCAGACTTTGGGGCTAAGACAAAGCTGTGTTTCGCAACATTTGGCGGTATTACGTGAGGCGGGGGTATTAACAATGCGGCGAGAGGGTTGGCGGGTGTTTTATCGCATCAGCCAACCCGATCTAATCACCATTCTTAATCTGGCTCATCATGTCCAGTGGAGAAGCGTCAATGAATACTCAGACTGTTTTGAAAACACTCAATCTTGATTTTAATAACACAACACCAGCGGCCAAACATCGCCGAAATGTTGTGTGGATGCAACGAGCACGACATACATCACAACTGGCATTTGCTATCTTTATTTTGGCAACGAGTGTGGCGCATCATTTTGCTAGCGAAGATGGCAGCGTGGCATCAATTGATGCCTTGTGTCCATTTGGCGGCATAGAGACACTTTATCGTTACGTTGCTAGTGGCGGGCAATTTGTGCCAAAGACCCATTTATCAAACTTAGTGTTATTGGTCGGGTTGGCAATTGGGGTATTGATCTCAGGCGGAGCATTTTGTGGTTGGGTTTGCCCATTTGGCAGCCTACAAGATTTATTAACCAGTATTCGCAAACGCTTGCATATTCCCGAAATTGAGGTGCCGGCAAAATTAGATGCAGTGTTACGCTATGGTCGTTTTGTCGTATTAGGGTTAATTTTGTATCAAACGATTGCCAATGTCCGATTATGGTTTGCCGACTTTGATCCATATCGAACTGTTTTTGGGTTGGATTGGTTATTTGCCTTCGACCCAGTTCTGAATGCAGTCACCTATGCCTCAGCATTCGTGGTATTGCTCGCATCATTTTTTGTTGAGCGCGGTTGGTGTCGTTATGCTTGCCCGTTAGGCGGGGCAATTAGTGTGCTGGGCAATTTTAGTTTGTTGCGCATACGTCGCGCCGATGATCATTGTAAAGGCTGTGCGATTTGTGAGCGACCATGCCCAGTTAAATTACATATGGCGAGCATGAATGTAGTGAATAGCAATTGTATTGGTTGCATGGCTTGCGTCGAAGCTTGCCCACGTCATGGTGCCCTTGAATTGCAATTGCACCCAACTTGGTGGGACGGCATGAAGAAAGGTTGGGACTGGCTTCGTGGGCGTAACAACAGCAAGGTTTGATGTAACAAGGAGAAAAATCATGCGAATAAATCCCATTTTGGCCCCCATTGCTGCCATTATTGTGATGCTAAGCGCGGTTTTTGGTGCAAATCAATTTGGATTATGGAGCACCAGCGGACGTAGCAGTATTAACCTCGAAAATTTTGTGGCCTTAGATATTAAAGGTTGGATGAGCATTCAACAAGTAAGCGAAGGCTTAAATTTGCCAATTGATCAAGTGCGTATCGCACTTAATGTGCCAGCATCAGTGCCAAATAGCACTGCAATGAAAGACCTTGAGAAATTAGTGCCCGGCTTTGAAACCAGTACTGCACGTGACACTTTGGGCAAACCAATTACAACCGGGTTACCAACGGTTGCAGCCACAATAGCAGCCCCATCTGTTCAAACAATGGGGCAGGTAACAGGCACACATATCAATGAAGAAGGCATTCGCCTAACGCCGACAGCATTGCCTGTTGGGCAACTGCTGAGCGCAGATCAAATTAAGGGCAGCCTATCGCTGAGACAAGTAGCCGAGCAAACAAATGTGCCACTCGATAAGCTTTTGGTTAAGTTAAATTTGCCGAAAGATACCAATATCGATATAGCGCTAAAAGATTTAATTGCCCAAGGCCAAATAACCGAAGTAACACAAGTGCGCGAGGCTGTTATCTCATTACAAACCAAATAACGCGATCGCTTCTACAAGAAATGGCAAGTATTTGCTTTATTGTTAGGCTTAACTTGACAATATCAGATTAAGAAAGACACGTGCCGATTTCACTATACCCACCCTGTCTACGGCAGGGTGAGTATAGTGAAATTGGCACAAACTTGTTCGCATTTGCCATGTAACATTTTCAAGTCAATAAGATTTTTGAAAAAACAAAAGTGCCTTGCGCACATTAACGCAAGGCACTTTCCCCCCTATAAAAAAACAGTTAAGTGGAGAGAATAATTTAATAACGTCGGTCGTAACTGCCATAACCAGACCATGCGGCAGGTGATGCGGTTTGAACTGGCAAACTTTCGAGCCGAGTGACAAGCTTGTCCATAATCGAGTCAAATGAATCTTGCATTTTTTGCTCGGTGCGCAGCAAGGTGCTGTAATCGGGCACACTGCGCAGTTCGAGCACACGTCGCAATGGTTCGTTGTCTTTCAAATACGATTGCATATCTCGGTAGCTAATGCGCAAAATTGAGCGGACTAACGCGCAGGCCCCAAGTTGCTGAAAAGTAAAAAAGTGTGGGCTTTTTGCATGGGCATAACGCGGTAATGTTTCGCGAGCGAGTTGATACGCAATCCGTGCCGTCTGCAGATGTTGGTCATTTTCTTTCATGTAATAGTTCATTGAAACCTCTCCATCTAAAACTTGTTGTAATATCAATCAAAATTCAACTGGTCACACAAACTCAAAGAACCGTTTGATATCTTGATTACACATCTGCTTTTATTTAAGCCTTAATGATGCTATTTCTCTAGCGACATAAGACTTATTTATCCCTCCAACACAGGTGCGAATATGTATCTGCATTTCTATCATGGAACGAATAAAACTTCGGGTTTTATCGTTTTTTGACGTATCTTTGCAACAAATTTAGCAGCGTCTCAATAAAACAGAGGACATAAAACAATTATTTGTCGAAATCACTGTATGGGCTTTTGGAGCAGCGGCTCGACGATGCTCCCCAAGGCCATACAGGGAG
>CAZLOF010000303.1:4317-6138 GCA_964560745.1 uncultured Thermoflexus sp. | reverse complement strand
GCCCCCACCAGTGTTCATACCACTGCCAAAGTGCATTTGACCGATGGCCCGACCATTAGCTTGATCGAATTAAACACCGAGGCCATTGTGCCGCATGTCAGCCAAGCTAAATTTGATGAATTGGTTGAAGTGTCGAAGAACAATTGCCCAGTTTCAAAAGCATTGAAATCGGTTGAATTGAAATTGACTGCTAAATTGAACTAAAAAGATATTTAGCACGGATAATTGAGGAAATGCCGAAACCACTATACCCCTGTGCCCCGCTTGGGCGCAGAGGTATAGTGGTTTCGGTGAAAATTTCTTTTAAGGCACATCTTATTAAATTTAAAAAATGAAAACAAAAGTCTTTGTCGATGGTCAAGAAGGCACTACGGGATTACGAATTAATGAATATTTGGCAAAACGCAGCGATATTGAGATGTTGCGTATTGATGCTGACCGTCGTAAAGATATCGAAACACGCCGCGCCTTGTTAAACGAAGCCGATGTGGCATTTTTGTGTTTGCCAGATGCGGCGGCCAAAGAATCAGCGGCCTTAGCTGGCAAAAACACGTGTGTCATCGATGCCAGCACAGCGCATCGTTGTCACCCAGATTGGGCCTATGGTTTGCCCGAATTGGCCCCTGAATACCGCCAAAAAGTGCGCACTTCTAAGCGCATTGCCAACCCCGGCTGTCATGCCACCGCCTTTATTTTGTTGGCGCACCCTTTGGTGAAGCACGGTATTATTGCGCCTGATACCGCGTTGAATAGTTATTCGATCACGGGTTTTAGCGGCGGTGGTAAAAAAATGATTGCTGAATATGAGGCGGGCATAAACGCTAAATTAGGCAGCCCGCGCCCTTATGCTTTGGGGTTGCAACATAAACATTTGCCCGAAATGCAAAAGCACGCAGGCTTAACAACTGCGCCCATTTTTGTGCCGGTAGTGAGTGATTTTTACAAAGGCCTCGCGGTTTCGGTGTTTTTACACCCATCACAATGCAAGCGCCCGGTCACACCCAGCGATATTCAAGAGATGTATGCTGAATATTATGGGGATGAGCGTTTTGTGAAGGTGATGCCATTGGGCGATGCTGACCTTGATGCTGGGCAATTTGATGTGCAGGCGTGTAACGACACCAATCGGGTCGAGTTGTTTGTTTTTGGCAATGCTGACCGCATGGTTTTAATGGCGCGTGAAGACAACCTCGGCAAAGGGGCCTCTGGTGCTGCCATTCAATGTATGAATGCGCATCTCGGCCTCGATGAAGGTTTGGGGTTGGAGTAGTAGAGACGCGCCACCGGCGCGTCTTTGATGTGGCCCGAACAAGACGCGCCACCGGCGCGTCTCTACTTTGTCTGAAGGGTTTGCCAAATTTCGGTGAGGCCGACGCGCTGGCCGTAGCGTAACATACCGAGGCGGAAAATGTGGGCTGAGAGCCACAATGCGGTAATGACGGCGAGGCTTTGTAATATTAACGCCAGTGCAATTTGCCATAATGGCACATCAGTGACGGCATAGCGTAATAACAGCGCCAATGAACTGGTGATAGGCATGACACTTAACCCGACTGAGATCACCCCATTTGGGTTGAGAAAAATCAGCGGGATCATAAATTCGGGCACAAGCGATAGCAAGACAAAGGGTGTCGCCAATTGTTGGCCGTCTTTGGCGTTGGCGACAGCAGAGCCTAGCCCGATCATTAATGCGCCGAAGAGCAAATATTGCAACACAAAGAGCAACAAAGCAATGACAATGAAGCTGGGTTCGATGCGGGCACTTTGCAGTTGCGGCACAAATTGTTGCAATGCCACTAACACCATCAATACCCCCATCAG
>CAZLOF010000303.1:0-4307 GCA_964560745.1 uncultured Thermoflexus sp. | reverse complement strand
GCCCCAATTTGGGTGAGACCAACGGCAGCCAACCCGATCAATTTGCCAGTAAGCATTTGTAACGGGGTGACACTCGTCACCATGACTTCCATTGTGCGGTTTTCTTTTTCTTCGAGCACAGCCTGCACCAAATATTGCGCCCCACTAAATAGCGCAATGATAAATAGCACACCAACACCGATAGGCAACAGCCAATTGATGATGTTGATGCCCCCAAAACTGCGGGTTTTGTCGGGTGTTTCTAAAATCAGGGTAATGCCGTTCTTTTCGCGGGTCTGAATTTCGGATGGTAAGTTGCGCAATAAGGCCGATTTTGCAAATTGTTCAAAGGCGCGAATGGCATTGCGGTCGGGCGCTTTTTCTAAAAAAATTAACTCGGCACGGCTGCTTTTGGCAAAATCGGGCGCTAATTTGAAATAGGCGATCAGGGTTTTATTGGTTAGGGCGGCGTTGGCTGTTTCTTCATTCGCATAGGCCACAATCGGGTAAGTTGTGTTTGAGGGCGAAATCGCATCACGCAGGGCATTGCTGGGGTCGATATAGCCGATGGTTCCGCGATTCGAAGCCTCGATTGAGGTGTAAGTGACAAAAATGATGATGGCGATGATCATCAACATAATTAAGGGCATGAGCAACACGCCGATGAATGATTTTCGGCGCACATGCTGAATATATTCTCGCTTTGCAATTAACCCTGGTCGCCACATACGTTGAATGATACTCTGTAATTATCGGTTGATTGCTGGTTTTACTGTGCGTAAGGCCACCACCCCCGCCAAAGCGCGAAAGGCGGCGCAAATAAACAAAGCGAGGCCGATCGAGAGGCCAGCATCGATAAAGGCCGACATGATGAGCGGTGCGGCAAAAATGGCAATGTTGATGGTGGTGGTATGCCAGCTTACATAGCCCTCATACATATTTTCGGGGGCGCAATCGACCAATAAGGCGTAGCTGCTGACTTGGAACATAACGGAAGCAACCCCAGCGATAAAGCCGGCCACCCATGTAATGGCTAAGTTTGGCGCAATTGCCAAAATAATGAGTTGGGCGGCCAAGCCGATGGCCGATGCGCCGAATATTTTGGCATTGCCCCAACGTTGAATGAGGCGGGGGGTGATGAGGCCGAACAAAGCCAGCGCGGCCCAAAAGATGGCTAAATACCAGCCAAAATCGGCGTTGCTGGCATTAAGCACCCGCACCATTTGCAAGGTAATGAGCGGCCCCCCGGCATTGATGGCTGAGTGGATGAGCAAGGAGATGAGGATGTAATGCCACGCTGGCTTATAGGTACGCAATTGCGCAAAGCTGATATTTTGGCGTTGGGTTACTTTACTGGGCGCAGGCGCGGGCTTGGTCATTAATAACGCCACCCAACTTGCCATTACCAAGATAAATGACAAAATGCTGACCACCCAATAATTGGTCGGTTGCGAAAATGCATCGAGCAAGGCTGCCAGTAACGGCGTTGTAATACACATGCCAAGCCCAAGCATCGTCCACCGTAAGCTGACCAATTTGCCCACGCGGTCGGGTAAGGTCATGCGCGGTAAATAGGCAGTGAAGGCAAAGTTGGCAAAACCCGAAAATAAGCTAAGCCCAATGGTAGCAAAGACGATAACCTCGGCCTGATAGTTGGGCAAGAGTAAGGCTAATGGAATGACAAAACATACAAAGCGCCAAATGAGGCCGGGCAGCCCATAAGAAATGCGGTAATCGGGCACTCGGCGTAGCCAAGCTGGGCCAAAAATTGCCCCCAACGTTACCACAAGCGCTGAGCCAGAGGTGAGCAAACCCAACAACAATGATGATGCACCCAGTCGCGTGACTAAGACGGGCGCATATTGGGTGATGAGCACGATAAACGGTGTTGCAACGAGGATATCGACAGCGTTGAGTCGTTCATTGCGTTGGGCTTGTGAAAATGAAATCATAGCAAAGGGTGAAGGATGAAGGATGAAGGATAAAGGATGAAATTAAATTTCACCCTTTATCCTTCATCCTTTATCCTTTTTTCAAAGGCTTCTGCTGTCCAAGGCAGGGCCGGTTTAAAAAAGTGTTCGTAGATGGCTTCGGCGTAAACCCGACTTTCATATTGGGCCTCTTGGGGCAGGCGTAGGCTGAGAAAGTGCATCAAATTGTGGGCATCGATACTGGCAATACAGGTGTAGTAACTGCTCCAGCCCGGCAAAAAGAGTCGCGCTTGTTCACGCGCCACGCCCATCGCCAACGCCTTCTCGTATAGCTGATAGCTTCTGTCGTAATGGATCAGCAAATCGTTGGTCAATTCCTGGTTTTCATCAAGTTCAAGTTGGCCTAGGCTGGCTTGCTTGTTAGATGGCGATTGTTTTCGCCAAACATCGGGCACATAAAAATCATTCTCTTTGAATTCGACATACCTACCACTCGAAAAATTCAGTGAGAACATTCTGTGTCTTACCCATTGCCAAAAGGTTACGACTGGGGCATGAATGCGAAATTTGAAAGAGACTTGCTCGAAAGGTGAGGTATGCCGATTTTTGATGAGATACATCAATAATTTTTTATCTTTTTCGGCTCCCTTGCTTTCACCCATAAATGATACACGGGCAGCATTGACAATGGCTAAATCGCCCGACACACCTGTGGCGGGGTGAGGCATCATGTCGAGCAATTCGACCCAGCCTTTATCTAATACGTTTATTCGTTTGCCAATCAGTTCATTTGTTTTAGTCGTTTCGTTTGACATGGTTTTTTAAAGCCAAGGTTTTGTCGAAATCACTATCTCGCTACCCCCTGTGGAGATAGAAAGATAGTCATTTCGGCATTACGTCTTTTTAATTTGCCTTTGTAGATTGAGAAAATACCAATTGCGGCCAAAATTCGTGAAAATCGTCAGCGAGTGCGTCATAGTTTGCACTTAGTTCGCCGATGGCATCGCCCAGCCAGTTTTGACGCTGAATACGCATACTGAGGCGGCGCGACATGCGCCGTAAAATGATCTCGATGCCGTCGATATGGGCATATGAACCGAGCCAATCATCGGCAGCCATGCGGGCAAGCCCTTGTTGCACCTGCTCGTCTAATTGTGAAGCATGATCGTGATGATAACTGGCAAAGCCAGCATAAACCTCATCGGTAAACTGTTTTAGGGTGATGGGTGAATATTGTGCCCAGTCACGCGCTAAAAAATGATCGTAAAACACATCGACCAACACTGCTGAATAACGCCCAAAGGGTGAGCGAATACGTTGTTGGCTGCGATGTACAATTTCATGCGAATCGGTAAAACAATCGACGGCTTGATGAATGTGGATGCCTGTTTGTATGCCGGGTGGCAACGTTTGCCTTGCTTCGCCTTTCACCCAATCGGCAATGACGCTGCCAATGCGTGCTTCGATGTCGGGCGGCGATAAATAGAGGTGGGCGAGCCAGTTCATAAAAAATCACGAGTCACACCATGATTGGTGTGACTCGTGAAACAAGTTTGGCAGGTTTGATTTTAGGCTTCTACGATTGCTGCACCCGGTGCATTCTTTTTGACCGATTCAATGCCATTGTCGCATCCAGCCTTTGATGAATAGCCTTCGCTTCTGCCGACACCAGCAATAGAGAAATAGGCTTCGCCACCGGCGTTGGTCTTGACTTCGATATCGCTATCGGTCACGGCTTGAAGTTTGGCGACGGCGGTCATCGCATCTTCTTTTGTGCCAAACATATTGCTGGTGAGGATAATTTGCCCGTTGCCAGCCTTGAGATTGAACATGAATTTACCGTTGGAGGTTGTTTTTAATTCGATTTTTCCAGCCATTTTATTATTTTCCTTGTATCTTCTTAATAATTTGGGGTAAACCCCGAAGATGTATTGTCAAAATCATGATATGAGCTTCGACAAGAATTCATTTTAATTGATTTATAAGCGCAGCAATGATAGATTAAATTCCTGATTTTATTATGAATGCCACTGCGCCAATACATTTAGCACCATATCAATATCTTCGGTTGTATGGTCCGCTGCAATTTGAAAACGGATTGATTCATCGCCTTTTGGCACAACCGGAAAACGAATGCCTGTTGCCAAAATGCCGTGTGTACGTAAAAATTGCACCAGTGCTAATGTGCGGGTATTATCGCGCACCATGAGCGGCACGACCGAATGCTCGCCGGGTAAGGTTTCATGCCCAAGCCGCGCCAAACCAGCGCGAAATTGATGGATGACCGCTCGCAAATGCGCCAATAACGCCACACCCTCGGCGCTGTCAACGATATCGAGGCTAGCGAGCGCGGCTGCCGCCTCGGCAGGTGAGATCGGGTTTGAGTAGATATACATC
>CAZLOF010000302.1:0-6151 GCA_964560745.1 uncultured Thermoflexus sp. | reverse complement strand
ATTTTGACCTGCCATTGTGACGCTTGTGTCGGTTTAGGCAACAGGGATCCCTCACAGTTTACCCTGAGTTTATCGAAGGGTATCGGGATGACGCATCGAATATATGAATATATCTAAGTTTCTGAGCACGAGGCACGAGGAGGAATCTTTGCATAACATACGCTACAACCGTATGTTATGCAAAGACCCCTCGCAGTTTACCCTGAGCCTGTCGAAGGGCATCGGGGTGACTTGGCAATTTAGGTTTATTCGACAAATAAAATAATCGAATCTGTTAACAATACCTTCGCCATCTCGCCCGTGAATTTCACGGTCTAAAAATTTCAAACGCGCTAAAGCGCGTTGACCGCACTCTTAATGCGTTTTAACGCATTTGTTTGTTTCAGACCGTGAAATTCACGGGCAGGCAATCGCAAATTGGCGAAGGTATTGGTTAAGATATACTTAAAAATGATGAAGTTACGCCACTATGTGATCCTAATCTTCTTAGCGGGGTTTCTGAGCCTGCTGGTTGGTTTTAAACCCCTACAACTTGAGGCCGAACGGGCGCAGGCGATGACACAAACGAGCGAGCATTTGTATCGTTTGCCTAGTGGCAACAATGGTCTTGCGAATAACAGCGTTGCCGCCATTCAGGCCAGCATTCAAGTGACCAGCACACGCGATGACGGCGTGGGCTGCACCCTGCGAAATGCCATTGCATCTGCCAATACCAACACAGCGGTGGGCGGCTGCACGGCTGGCAGTGGTGAAGACACTATCACCTTTGCTGCAGAGCTGAATGGAAACACTATTACGCTGGCAGGGACTGAGCTAAGCATCACCAGCACGATGACGATAGACGGCGGCGGGGTGATCACCGTGAGTGGCAACAATGCCAGCCGTGTGTTTAATGTTGGCGACAACAAAATCGTGACGTTCACCGGGTTAACCATCCGTAATGGCAAGGCAGACCTCAGCGGCGGCGGCATCAAAATCGGCACAAGCAGCAGCATCATGGTCATTAACAGCACGGTGGTGTCGAACACAGCGATGAGCAACGATACCGGCGGCGGCGGCATCAGCGGCGATGACAGGAGTAACCTCACGATGATCAACAGCTTGTTGGCGGCAAACACGGCAATGGACGGCGGCGGCATCAGAGGTGGCTCAAATGGCAATATCATGATGATTAACAGCACGATAATGTCAAATACGGCAAGCAGGAACGGTGGTGGCATCTCCACCTACCCTTTCTCTACGAATGTCACGCTGATCAACAGCACGGTTGTGTCAAACACAGCGATACAGGACGGCGGCGGCATGTATGTGAGCGTGGGAGGTAATTTACGGCTTGAGCGTTCGCTGGTGTATGGCAACCAAGCCAACCGTCATGGCGGTGGTTTGGCGTTTGGGACCGCGGTAGCCACCATCAAAAATAGCCAAATTGAGAATAACGTCGCTACATCGAGCGGCGGCGGAATTTATAGCACCCTCGGAAGCGTCGTTAACTTGCAAGCCAGCAGCCTCGTGAGCAATACCGGCAATTTTGGGGGTGGGGTGTTTAATGGCAGCATTGCCGCCAGAATGTCTATGGTTGACACGGCGATTGTAAGTAACACGGCCCGTGTGGATGGGGGTGGGTTGTATAACCAAACCGGAACACTCAACTTAAACCGCACGTCGGTTTATCGCAATTTTGCCCAAGGTCGAGGCGGCGGGATTCATCATGAGACGAATAACACGGTCTCTGATATCACCAACAGCTCGATATTTTCCAACTTTGCCACCATTCATGGCGGCGGCATTTGGCAGGGAAATGGCGATGTCACGATTCTGAACAGCACCATTGTGTCAAACGCAATCGGTAGCAACACGCTCGGGGGTGGCATTTACACCGTTTTAAGCGGCACAATGCGTATTCAAAACAGCATTTTTGCGCATAATTTGGTGAATAGCAACGCGCAATTGACCGATGGGGCGATTTATAGCTGTGGCGGTTTAACCACGCCTTTGCCCGGCTTTGTGTCAAATGGCAATGTGTTGAGCAATCAAGATGCCTGCGAGCGGCCAGCCCCCCACGCTAGCGATTTGGCAAATACAGAGCCGCTGCTTGCGCCGCCCGCCTTCAACGATGGCGTCACGCTCAATTTTGCCCCGCTAACCAATAGCCCAGCGGTTAACGCGGGTAGCAACAGCAATTGCCCAGCCCTCGATCAACGCGGGGCCTTGCGGCCATTTGGCGGCATATGCGACATCGGCGCGGTCGAGCTTGGCAATGGCTCGCGCCCCAGTGCGGAAATAATCACGTCTGGGCAGGTGCTTGCCAGCCAAATTATGACCAGCACCGACGTGGTGTGGTACAAGATCGTCGTGCCACTGCCCGGCTCTACCCTCACGGTATCGTTGAGCGGGGCTGGCGAGCACGACCTTGCGCTGTTTGCGCCTTTGCTCGATGTTGAAACCGGTCAGTTGTTACACGGCTCGTTGGGCGATACGCACCTTGGCGGGACGCTAACCAGCATCGGCACGTTGGGCAGCATTGGCACACTGGGCAGTATCGGCACGTTGGGCAGCATTGGCACGTTAGGCAGTATCGGCACACTCGGCAGCATTGGCACGTTGGGCAGTATTGGCAAACTCGGCAATGTGGGCGAATTGACCGATATCGGCACTTTGGGCAGCATCGGCACATTAGGCAGTATTGGCACACTCGGCAGCATCGGCACACTGGGCAGCATCAACGCCGTCAATAATGTGGGCGGCTTGGGCAATGTGGGCACGCTGGTGGCAAGCTCGTCCAATCCCAGCAGCGTATCACCCGGCGAGCAAATTGTTTACAACATCAACGAACGTGCTGGCGAATATTTTGTGGCGGTGAGTTTGCAAAATGCGCAAGGCGTGAATCGGCCTTACACACTCACGGCGGTGATCACGCCGCCGCCCGAACCCTTTCAGCTCATCTCAAACACGTCGCCCATTACTTATGTCACCCCTGCCACCGACGCCAACATCGAAACACTTATTTTGGTCAGCCCATCGCGCTTCAACCAGTTTTACAACAGCGCTGCACCCAATGCCGACACGTTGACCAATACAGCTTTACTGACGCGCTTGCAAACCCTCGCCGATCATGCCTATGTAAAAGGGCTGGTGGTCAATTTGGATGACCATGCGCCTGTACAGGCGGCCTTCGCCACTTGGGATGTCAACCTAAATAACGCCACCGCCGCTAACGGGGTCGCCAGCCAAATCAAGGCGCTGCTATACGCTTTGCAGCCCGCCTATCCCAATTTGCAATATTTGGTGTTGGTCGGCGATGACCGTATGTTGCCTCATGCCCGTATGGTGGATGAGGCGCTGGCGGCCAACGAGACATACTATTATCCAAATGCAGTTGGCACACGCTTGCGCGGTTCGTTGCAAATGCGTTATTTTCTCAGCGATGATTATTATGCCGGGCTGCTGCCGATGCCGTTTAAGGGCCGCAAGTTTTACTTGCCCCAATTGTCGCTTGGGCGCTTGGTCGAAAGCCCCGCCGAAATCGTGACCGTCATTGACCAGTTTTTGGCCCAGCCCAGCCTGACACCAAATTCGGCCTTGGTCAGCGGTTACGACTTTTTGCTCGATTCAGCGCGTGACATCAGCGCAACCCTGCGGGCCAATGGCGTGACCGATATCATCGGCCTGATTGACAACGACTGGAGCAGCCAAGATTTTCGCGCCACGCTATTTAGCCGCGCCAAAGCGCCCGACCTGATCTCACTAAATTCGCATTTTCGGCATTACGATTTCTTTCCCTATGAAGCAAATGGGGGCGACCCGTATATTAGCGCCATCGAGCTTGAAACACCCGGCCTTGGCGCAAACACCAGCTTTAGCGGTAGCCTTGTGTTCACCGTCGGCTGTCATTCGGGGTTGGGTGCGCCTGATTCCGAAGTTGAAGCAGGCGACTCACGGGCGCGTGACTGGGCGCAAGCCTTTTTGCGGCGTGGGGCCACGTATGTCGGCAACCTCGGCTATGGCTATGGCGATAGCGACCTGAATGCTTATTCCGAGTTGCTTTCGACCCAATTTGTACGAGAATTGGGTGATGCAGACACAATAGGCCAAGCCTTGCTCGAAGCCAAACGTCAGTATTACGGGGCGCGTGGCAATGGGCAATTCTCAAATTATGACGAAAAAGTCATTGGCATCATGACGCTGTATGGGCTGCCGATGCGGCGGGTGCAACATGACAATTTCAGATCGCAAGCTAGGTTGCGGGAGGACACAACCGCCCTTGCCGCCTTCAGCTACAAGCGCAACGAGATAAGCACCGGCGCTTATTACAAAGTGCAAGGCGAGACCGATGTCAATGCAATTGCCGGGCGACCGGTGCAGCCGCTCAAGGTGCAAGATGTGTCGCAGGTGGGCAAAATTGCGCACGGGGTGTTGATGTTGGGCGGGACATTTACCGATGTGCAAAATTTCGACCCCGCAATCACCCGCGTCGTCACCGACGAATTGCGCTCACCCGACGAGCCTAAATTTGCCACAACCGGCTGGTATCCAACCCGCTTAGGCGCAATCAACCGCTTTATGGACTTAACCGAGCAATCCAATGACAATTTGGTCATCGTGCCCGGTCAATTTGTCGCCACTGCCAATGTGACCAGCACACTCGGCATACAGCGGCTTTACTCGCAGCTTGAGCTAGAGGTGCAATATGCCGCTACCAGCGTCGAGGATTTTACGCCGCCCACCATTTATCAGACCAGCGCCGAGCAACTGGGCGGGCAAATTACGTTTCAGGTCCATGCCGCCGACGACAGCGGCAGCATCAGCCGCGTGGTCATTTTGTATCGCGCCCTCGACGAATACACGTGGCGCAAGGTGGAACCGACTTGGATTACCGCCAGCCAACGCGCTACAGTCACCGTCAGCGCCGCCGTCAAGGTGCATGAATACGCGGTGCAGGTACTTGACCCCAGCGGCAACGTCAGCGAACTGCGCGATTATGGCAATTATTACCAAATTCCCCTCACTCAGTTGCTAAATGTGAGCAAGGCTGTGACCCCAACACAGGTTTACCCCAACAACTTACTCACCTACACCATCGTGATCAGCAACCCTGATCTGGGGGTGGCCAATTGGGTGACGATGACGGATGTGCTGACAGCGGGCTTGCAATTGCAATCGTGCGCCGCGACGGGCAGTGGCCTATGTCAATCAGCAGGCAATAGGATTACGACGACATTTACATCAATCTCGCCCAGCAGCCAAGAGACGGTGACGATTGTGACGCGGCTGGATGCGGCAGTAGTTGGCGGCACATTAATTACCAATCGAGTAGAGATTAGCAACGCTCATACGCTCGACCCTGTGCATTATTACAGCGTTGTCACGGCGACAGTGTTAAATCTTGTGCCGACCCAAACGCCAACACCAACGCCAACGCCGACCGCAACCCCGACGACAACCCAAACGCCGACCACCACATCAACCGCAACGCCCAGCCAAACACCAACGCCAACGTCAACGCCTCACTCAAACCCACCCGAAAACCCGCCGGCATCGCCACCCGCCGACCCGCCCCTAGGCGAGCCATCAGTAAATGGAGGTGCGGGCCAAACTAGTAATTGGCGTGAAAGCGAATCAGGTGAGATTCATTTTAGCTTTACATCGCCCAACCCGGGGCCAGATTTGGGTGACGTGGTGATTGAAATTGATTTGCCAGCGGCGTTATTGCGCACCCAAAATAATGTTACTGATCGTGCACATCTGGCGCAGTTTGGGTTGCTATTCGAAGTGCAAAGCGCAACCTACAAAGTGCATCACGATAACGCTCAAAACACCGGTGCGTGCATATGGCAAGCCGATACAAGCCGCGTGCGTTGCACCATCGGCAATGTCGTCGTGCCCTATCAGGTCGAAGTTTCAATTATCTTAACTGCGTTGCGCCAAGGCAGTTATACAATTCAGGCCAGAATGCTGGTGGATGACGCGCAACGCGTGGTTGCGGGCGGGGCAGTCACAACCAATATCACAATTTTGGCGCGGCCATCAGTGCCAGCAACCCCGTCAGTTGGGCAGCCGCGGCTGGTGTTTGTGCCAATGGTGGTCGTGTTACCCATATCACGCAGTTTTGCTGACTAAACGCATCACCCGATCATACTCGGCCACTACTGCC
>CAZLOF010000301.1:0-6161 GCA_964560745.1 uncultured Thermoflexus sp. | reverse complement strand
GCTGGGGGCTGTCAAATCGGCTTGGTTGAATGGCACAAGTTGGGCAATTTCGGCATAACGTGCATTGTCACGCCGCACCCAATGGGTTTGGTCAGCGGTTTGCCATGCAACCGAGCCGACATCGACCACCACCAGCAGCACCAAGCCCCACTGGGCCAGCCGAGAGCCAATGGGTGTAAAGCGTAGCCACAGTAGCGCCGCTGTCCACATCAACCAAGGCCAAGTGGCATTTGAAAGTAACACATGTAAGCGCGGGTGTTCGCTGACAGGTTGAAAGCTGGTCCATAATCGCGCTGCGCCCAATAGCGCCGCCCACAAAATCGTCACCCAAATTAATTTGGAACACGCTGCAATGTGCAAACCTTCGGCTTTGCCAGCCCATGTGCGCCAGCCCAACATCACAATCATGATGAGTGCCCACACGATCAAAATAACGGCGCGTTCTTGATTGCGAAAAAGCGCAAATGCCGGTACTGCCCGATAAAGCAACGGGTAAACCGCACTGTTGCCGCCCAACGAGATCAATAGGCCAAATAATAACAATCCCCACCAAAAACGCATTCGCGGTAGGCGGGTGGGGGTGGGTTGATGGGGTTGTGGCTGGCGACGTGGCAGACTTGCACCGATGGCAATAAGCAGCAGTGTCACACTGCCCACATATAACGGCGACCACAAGGTTAAACGCGGGTAAACCACCCCCCACAAATCTTGCACCTCAAAGCCACCGGCATATTGGGAAAATGACCATTGGGCGCGTTCGGCATAGGGCATCAGTTCGAGCGCTGGCAGTAACAGTGGGGCGGCTAAGGCTGTGCCAAAGGCCAAAGCGACCCCAGTTCGTGCCAAACCACGCCCCCAGTGTTTTGAAAAATTGGCCTGCGAAATAACATGCACCACCACAATGATGCCGATATAAAGGCTAATTTGAGGCATGCCACCCAGCAATGACATGGCCCATGCACCCGCCGCGAGGGTAAGCCCACGCAGGCGCAGATGGGTATTGGTCATCGCGTCGTCACTCAGCCAATAATCTAATCCCAACAATAGCCAAGGCAACCAAGCCGCGCTAGCCAATAGCGGAAACTGTTGTATGAGATAGCCAGTTAAATAACCGCCCAAGCCCCAAGCAACGGCCCCAAACACACTCGCCGCACGGTTTTGGCTGAGCCGCTTAAAATAAAAATAAGCGCCCCAAGCTGTGATCACAAGATGGGTAACGACTTCGGTGGCATAACTGGTATAGGTGTATTCCCGGTTCCAGTGCAATAAAGCGCTGAGCCAGCGGATGGGGTAAAGCGCTTGGGTTTGTAATTGGGCGGCAAAGGGTTGCCCGCCCAACACATAGGGCGACCACAGCGAAAGCTGGCCTTGCCAAAATTGCGACACACCATACCAAGCTGCTGGGTAAAAAAATGAGGTAGTGTCGCCCGGTGCCAAAAATACTTGGTCAATCTCGCGGCTGGCCCATAACGGCCAATGCAATAACATGATTAATCCAGCCAGACCGACGCAAATAATTAGGTCGATCCCGAATGAATTTTTCCAATGGTTTTTGGGGTGGCTGATCGTCATGCACTGTCGATTCTACAGACATCTTGTAGCCAGCCTATAATTCGAGGAATCAGAGTGCTAGGGGCTGCTTATCCAGTCTCTGGTATTCCTAAAAATTAGGAGATTATAAAAAAAATGGCACATACATTACCCGCGCTCACATACGCAACCGATGCGTTAGAGCCACATTTTGACAAAATGACGATGGAAATTCATCACGGCAAGCATCATCAAACCTATGTCACCAACTTGAATAATGCGTTGGCGGCCTATCCTGATTTGCAAAATAAAACAGCCGAAGAATTGATTAAAGATTTGAATGCCGTGCCAGAGGCGATTCGCACTGCCGTGCGCAATAATGCCGGTGGTCATGTTAACCACAGCATGTTTTGGCAACAAATTGCGCCTAGCAAGAATCGCTTAAGCGGTGCGCTCAAGGCCGATATCGAAGCCACTTGGGGATCGGTCGATGCATTTAAGGATGCATTTGAGAAGGGCGGCTTGGGGCGCTTTGGCTCAGGCTGGGTGTGGCTGGTGAAGAAGGATGGCAAACTTGCCATTACCTCAACCGCAAACCAAGACAACCCAATGATGGAAGGTGCCACCCCCATTGTTGGTTGTGATGTTTGGGAACATGCTTATTACCTAAAATATCAGAATAAACGCGCCGATTATTTGAAAGCATTTTGGAGCGTGATTGACTGGAACGATGCCGAAGCTCGCTATGCGGCGTAAGCCTCAAAAAACGGGGAAGTAAAACAAAATTTTGTCGAAAATCACGATATAGCCTTATGATGGCGTGGGCTTTACCCACACTGTCAAAATCATATCGTGATTTTGACATCACACCTTTAAGATTTTTCCTGAAGTATTGAGAAAATACTGCCAGTAAGCTGACAGGTTAACATTGGTTAACTATGACAAATGACCCTAGACAATATAACGGTTATGGGGTATAACTGGCGGCTAGAAAATGAGATCGGATGCGATGATAATCGACAAGGGCTGATCTTTTAAAATTAATTAACTAACAAAAGACAAGGAGAATACTTACAAAATGGCGCATATTATTACCGCTCTTTGCTTGCGCGACGGTGCATGTGTGGACGTTTGTCCGGTGGAATGTATTATTAAGGGGATGCCCGAAGCCGAGTGGCCTTGGTTTTTCATCGACCCAAATACTTGTATCGACTGTGGCGCTTGTGTCCCAGAATGCCCTTACGAGGCAATTTTCCCAGAGAGTGAAATTCCCGATGCTTACACCATGAAAGCGGGTCAAGGCTTACAACCGTTTGGGGCTGATCGCATTACCGCCGAAGGTGGCGAAGTTGTTAACTTACAAGATGCAATTGCCATTCCGGGATCTGCATTTTCTGAGGTAACGGCTACTGCTATTAATGCCGCATTTTATCTTGAAGGCCCTGGGTATGGAGCCAAGTCGATGGAAGGCTATTAGACCTAACACTGGTTATTAGCGCTTAGATCTATTACAATAAAAACACCCCCTTAGGGTTAATAACCTTAAGGGGGTGTTTTTATATAATGGCTAAGATTTTGGGCCAATTTCACTATCGGTTCATCAAGCTATGCTTGATGAACCGATAGTGAAATTGGCATAAATTAATCTTTAAAATGTATGATGCAAAAAATGATTTGTGAGGCCAGCCGCGCCATTGGTGTTGAATTGACCGAAGGTCAGGCCCAACAATTTGCGCGTTATGCCGAGTTGCTTATTGAATGGAATCAGAAATTTAATCTTACGGCTATTACCAATATTGAAGGTATCGCCACTAAGCATTTTGCAGATTCGTTGACGTTAGTGCCGGTGTTAAATGGCTTAATTGCTGATTTGCAGCAAAATCACCAATTTGAGGTTCAACAGGTGCTCGATCTTGGCACGGGGGCTGGGTTTCCGGGGTTGCCAATCAAGATCGTATTACCCAATTTAAAGGTGACTTTGATGGACAGCACCGGCAAAAAAGTGATGTTTTGCCAAACTGTGATCGATGATTTAAAGTTAAGCGGCATTCGCGCGCTAAATGGGCGAGCCGAAGAAGCCGCGCATGACCCATTACACCGTGAGAAATATGATTTGGTGGTGGCGCGTGCGGTTGCACCGTTGGTTACATTGGTCGAGTATTTATTGCCTTTTGTGCGGGTGGGTGGTTTGTGTGTTGCTATGAAAGGCAGTGATTCTGAGGCTGAGTTGGCGCAGGCGCAAGGCGCCATTAGCAAGCTTGGCGGGTCTGTCGCTGCTTTGCATCCCATTCAATTGCCCAACAGTAACGACAAGCGGGCATTAATTGTCATTCACAAAATTGCCAATGTCAAACCTCAATACCCTCGGCAAGGCGGTGCTCCACGCAATAAACCGCTCAAATAGGAATTACGAATTACAAATTACGAATGATGAGTTATACGTTAATCATTCGTAATTCGTAATTCTCTTTATCCGTTTCTCATGTATTTTGTATTTGATACTCACCTGATCGATTACAATCTTTATCAGAAGAGGAGTCATTCATGGCGATTGTGAACAAAACGCGCGAATCAGCGCGTCTACCCGAAGTATCTGCAAAAAAGAGAAAGATTGATATTCCATATAACCGCCCCGCAAAGCGGATAAAGCGTGCCATTGCAAACTTTATTAAGATAGCAATCGTTCTTAGTATTCTTATTGGTCTCATTTCATTTGCCAGCATCGACGATGTATCGTTGAATTTGGTGCTTACCGGCATTACCACTGCATTTGGCGTCATTGTTCAAATATTAGCCTTAATTGCTGGTATCGTTCTTCAATTTGGCATCATCTTTTGGTTTTTGGGTCGCCCTAAAGTTGAAATTATTAAACCCGGTGATGACACCAGTGTAACCTTTGATGATTATTGGGGGCAACCGCAGTTGGTTAAATTGGTAAAGCAGTGGATGTATTTGTTGCGTGATCGCAAAGAATTTGAAAAAATGGGCGGCAAATATATCAGCGGGCTGCTGCTTTATGGCCCTCCGGGTACCGGTAAAACCATGTTAGCCAAAGCCATTGCGGGCGAGTCGGGTATGGCATTTATCAGCGCTGAAGGCACCAGCTTTACTGGCATGTTCGTTGGCATGGATATTCTAAAAGTATTGCGATTTACGGCTTGGGCGCGAGGGTTAGCCAAAAAATATGGGGCTTGTGTTGCTTATATTGATGAAATTGATGCTATCGGCACGAATCGTGGTGGGGTGCGTGGTAGTAATGGGATGGGGATGATGGGCGGCGGCATGGGTGGTATGTTTGGCTTAATGGGTTTGAGCACCTTGCTGAGCCAAATGGATGGTATGAATTCGCCCTCACGAATGGATAAATTAAAGACACGCATTTGGCGTATGTTTGGCAAAAAATATGTGATTAAACGTGATTGGCATGTCATGTGGATGGGAAGCACTAACCGCCCAGATGTGCTTGACCCCGCTTTGACCCGTTCCGGACGGTTAGATACAAAAATAGCCGTTGAAGCTCCAGATCGCGCTAGCCGTCGTTTAATCATTGAGGGTTATTTAAACAAAATAAAACATGACGATACAATCGACTTAGAGGCGATTGTTGGTGATACGAACGGTTTAACCCCCGCTGATATTGCCGGTGCAATTACCAAAGACTCGGTGCGTATTGCATTTTTTGATGGGCGCAAGTTGGTGTCGCAAAAAGATATTGATAAAGCCTTTATGGAACAACAAAGCGGTATGGAAATGCCCATTGAAGAAATGGACCCACATCAACGCCGCGTGTTAGCCTATCATGAAGCGGGTCATGCTGTTGCACAATATTATATGATGCCCGAACAAAAAATTGTGCGGGTGACGATTGTGCGTTTATCAACAGGTAGTCAAGGTCATATGCAGCCCATTGATACGGTTGAGCAGCACATTACACCTGTCACACGTTTGGCCTATGACATCATTGTGTTTTTTGCAGGCCGTGTATCTGAGCGTATTTATAGCGGCGAAATTTATCAGAGTGTGGGCGGTGACTTTCCGGGTATTCGCTATATGATGTGGCGTTTGGTCGAAAATGGTTTCTTTGGCCCACCCTTAGGCGGTGGGGAAGGCGGCCCGGGTGGCAACAGCTATGGGCAGTATTTGCGGGGTGATGAATCAACTTTGAAGAAATATTGGTTGATGATGGAAGATGCCACCGAAAAATTATTGCGTAAGCATTGGCGCGAGGTGACAGCCATTGCCGAAGCTTTGTTGGTGCATAGCACCCTAAGTGGCAAGGAAGCCGTTGCTATTATCGAAGAAAATCAAAGTCCAGATTCCCTCACTGATGATATTATTCCCAAGACTTTGGCCGCGATTCGTGCCCAAGCTTTGGCCGAAATTCGCAACGGTTCGATGAATGGGCATATGAACGGACATGGACATCATAATGGTCATTTGAACGGACATTCAAACGGGCGCGTTATCGAGGCCCCTCGCTCTACTGAACAAGCAACCCAGCAAGCCTCTTTGCCGCAGCCACAAAAACCCAAGGATGAGGTTATTGTCATTAATGGGGATAGCAATGGCAATGGGCATAACCCGCCCGAAGTGGTTGAAGAAAATGGGGGGCGTTATACCCCTCAACAGGT
>CAZLOF010000300.1:608-6164 GCA_964560745.1 uncultured Thermoflexus sp. | reverse complement strand
GGTATATACCATCGCTAGCCTAATCCCTGTACCCGAGGGCAACAATGGCAGCTTGGCTGGTACGGTGCTTACCCAAAATGAGGCCGATTGGGTGATTGCAGTAGCCGATGGCGCGGTGCAGATACGCATCACTTAACAATTACTTAACTTATACTTTTCAACATATAATGTGAAATATGCCAGTCGGAACACTCGTCCTCGAAGACGTTACAAAGTCGTTCATTACACCCGAAAAACGCACGGTTACGGCCGTAGACCAAGCCAATTTACGGATTGAGCAAGGCCAATTTGTCACGCTATTAGGGCCTTCGGGATGCGGCAAAACCACTACTTTGCGCATGATTGCAGGGTTTGAATTCCCGACCAATGGGCGCATTTTGTTGGATGGACGCGATATTGCCAATATGCCCCCCAACAAGCGCGAAATGGCGATGGTTTTTCAATCTTACGCACTTTTTCCGCACCTCAGCGTATTCGACAACATTGCCTATGGCTTGCAATTGCAAAATAAATCGGGCGATGAAATCAAACGCATTGTCGGTGAGATGACCAGTTTGGTCAACTTGAGTGGCCTTGAGCGTCGCCGCCCCGCCGAGCTATCAGGTGGGCAACAACAACGGGTGGCCTTGGCCCGCGCCATCGCCATTCGCCCCAAAGTGCTGTTGTTTGACGAGCCATTGTCAAACCTCGATGCTAAATTGCGGGTTGGGTTGCGCACCGAAATTCGGCGTTTGCAAAAAAAACTCGGTATCAGCAGCGTTTATGTCACCCACGATCAATCTGAGGCCATGAGCTTGAGTGACCTGATTGTGGTGATGAACGCCGGAAAAATCGAGCAAATTGGCAAACCGCACGAAATTTATTTGCGCCCAACCAATAAGTTTGTGGCCGATTTTATTGGGCGTGCCAATTTTGTGGCTGTCAACGTGTTGGCGCTACATAATACGCCCAAAGGTGAACGTGCCGAAATTGAATTGTTAGGGCAACGCATGTTGGTTCCAGCCCAAGCTGGTCTGCAAGCCAATCACCAAGCCACGTTGGTCATTCGCCCAGAATCAATTTTGATCAGTGAACATGCTGCCGATTTGCCAACGCCGCATTTTGCCGCCCAAGTGCGCACCACCACCTATTATGGGGTGAATGTGGAATATGACCTTGGCACAGGCAACACCGAATTAAACGTGGTCGATAATGACAGTAGCCGCATTTTGCCCGAAGGCAGTAATGTATTTTGGTCGTTTGCGGCAGACAGAGCGTATGTGTTAAATGAGTGAATAGGTGAATGAGTGATTTTTCAATCGCTCATTCACCCATTCGCACATTCACTCATTTTTTTAAGGAGAAGAGAATATGCAAAACAAAACCCTAATTTCGGCGACATTTGTCGCCACAGCGGCGATGGTGCTAAGCGCCTGTGCCGCCCCAACTGCGGCCCCCGCCGCTAAGCCAGCCGAGCCAGCCAAACCCGCCGCCCCGGCTACTAGCGCCCCTGCCGCCCCGGCTGCATCAACCGGCAAAAAGTTGACCGTGCTTTGCACCGTTACCGAAGAATGGTGCGCCGTGCAAACCAAAGCCTTTGAAGCCAAAACCGGCATCAAGACCACTTTTGTGCGCCTGAGCAGCGGCGAAGCCGCCACCAAACTACGCGCCACCAAGAGCAACCCCGAATATAGCGTCTGGTGGGGTGGCCCCGCTGATGGCTTTGTGGCAGCCAAACAAGATGGCGTGCTCGAGGCCTATAAATCACCCGCCGCCGCCAAGATCAGTGACAAGCAAAAAGATGCAGAAGGGTTCTGGACTGGTGTTTACGTCGGTGCGCTCGGCATTTGCTCAAACCAAGAAGAACTCAAGAAGATTGGCATCCCCGTGCCAACCAGTTGGGATGACTTGACCTCGGACAAACTAAAGGGCAAATTTAGCATTGCCCACCCTGCCACCAGCGGCACCAGCTATACCACCGTATGGACTCAAATGACGCTAAACAACTTTGACGAAGCCAAGACTTTGGCCTATTTCAAGAAATTGCATCCCAATGTGTTCCAATACACCAAGAGCGGTGTGGCCCCAGCCCAAACCGTCGGCAAGGGTGAGGCCGCCGTTGGTATCGTGTTCTCGCACGATTGTGTGGCGGCTATCGACAGCGGTTTCAAAGATTTGGTTGTGAGCTTCCCCAAAGAAGGCACCGGCTATGAGATCGGCGCAATGGGTTTGGTAAAGGGCGGCCCAGAGCCAGTTGAGGCCAAGCTGTGGATTGACTGGGCGCTGACCCCCGAAGCCCAAGAATTGGGCGGGCAAGCCAAGGCCTATCAATTGCCAACCAACCCCGATGCCAAGGTTCACCCCCGCGCCGTCAAACTGAGCGATATTAAGTTGGTGGAGTATGACTTCGACAAGGCCGGCAAGGCCAAGAAAGACCTCGTCGCCAAGTTTGAAGAGCAGATTGCCACGCAACCCAAATAGGAAGTGCAAAGTTGAAAGTGCTAAGTGCTAAGTAATAGAAAAGCACTTAGCACTTAGCACTTTCAACTTAGCACTCTAGTGATGGTATACTAAGCCTCCTGTGACAACATTTGTTTGCTTTTACACAATGATGATGCCCGGCGTAAACACACGCGCGGGCTAATGCAGTATTGTTAGGCGACCGGTGTCGCAATTAAAACAAACATCTGGTTTACACAGCATTAGCATTAGTAGGTTTAACCGCCCGCGCACAACGCGGGCGGTTTTTTTATTTTTTATCGGAGGTAAATCATGGAAAATATTCTCGTATGTCTGGCATGGCCCTATGCCAATGGCGACCAGCATGTTGGGCACATCACGGGGGCCTATCTGCCCGGCGATATTTTTGCGCGTTTTCAACGGCTCAAAGGCAACCGCGTGGTGATGGTAAGCGGCAGCGACTCACACGGTACGCCGATTGTAGTGCGAGCCGATAAAGAGGGTACCACCCCACGCGCCGTGTTTGAGCATTTTCACGAGCGCTTTTTGCAAACTTGGCAAACCCTCGGCATCACATTCGATTTATATACCCATACCGACACCGAAAATCATCACGCCATTGCCCAGCAAATGTTTACCCGTTTGCAAGACAACGGATACTTATACCCCGCCAAACAAAAGCAAATTTTCTCGGTTAAACAACAAAAATTCTTGCCAGACCGCTTGGTCGAGGGCACCTGCCCCATTTGTGGCTACGACAAGGCACGGGGCGACCAATGCGACACCTGCGGCAATTTGCTCGACGCGGTGCAGTTAATTAACCCACGCAACCGCAATGTTGAAAACGACACGCTTGAAATCCGCGAAAGCGAACATTATTTTTGGGATCTGCCGAAATCAAGCGCCGAAATCACCCAATATCTGAGCGATAAAGACAGCTATTGGCGGCCTCAAGTGCTCAATTTTGCGCGCAATTTTGCCAAAGACCTCAACCCACGCGCCTTTACCCGCGACCTAACCTGGGGCATCCCCATCCCGGTGCCTAATAATGAGGGCAAATGTATTTATGTGTGGTGGGAGGCGGTGTTGGGCTATCTCACGGCTACGGTTGAATGGGCTAAGGTGCTGGGCAAACCCGAAGCATGGAAAGATTTTTGGTATGCCCAAGCCGCCGACGACACGGTCAAAATTTACAACTTTATTGGCAAAGACAATATTTTGTTTCATACCGTGTTGTGGCAAGGTATTTTGTTTGGCATGGGGCAATTGGTGGGGGCCGATGCGCCACGCCCGGGCGATGCCGCCATTTTCAAGCAACCCTATGATGTGCCAGCCAACCAATATTTAAATTTTGGCGGGCAAAAATTTAGCAAAAGCCTAGGCGTAAGCCTTGAAGCGCTCGACTTGGCGCAAAAATATGGGGCCGATGCGGTGCGGTTTTACCTGACCAAAGTCATGCCCGAACAGCGTGATGCCGAATGGAGTTTTGATGGCTTTGTGCAGGCCAACAATGGCGAACTGTTGGCAAAATGGGGCAATTTGGCGCAACGCACCCTCAGCCAAATTTGGAAGAATTTTGGCGGCGCGATACCGCAGCCGGGTGAATTGAGTGAGGCCGACCGTGACCTGATTGCCGCCAGTGAACGCGCCTTTGAGACAGTAGGCGAGGCGCTGAATGGGGTGCGGCTGCGCGAGGCGCTCGGCTTGGTGCTCGAATTGGCGACGGCGGCCAATGTTTACATTGACCAACAAGCGCCATGGAAGATGATTAAGACCGGCGACGAAGGCCGCGCCCGGGCTGGCACCCAGCTTTATGTCGCGGCGCGCGTCATCGATTCGCTCAGTGTGCTGTTTTCGCCGTTTGTGCCGAATGTGTGTGAGGCGGTGCGTGCCCAATTGGGCTACGACACCCCGCTCTTCGGCAAACAATACACCGAGTTGCAACACGAGGCCACCCGCGACCATCTGGTTTTGCGCTATGACGGCGCAGGCGCTGCCGGTCGTTGGCAACCCAGCCAACTCGCGCCCGGCCAACGCCTCGGCGGCGAGCCGAAGGGGTTGGTGGCGAAGATTGAGGTGAAGTAGGGGTGTGGGGATTGGGGATTGGGGATGAAGGGGTCATGAGTCATGAGTCATGAGTTGGGGCGATCGCAAATCCCTAATCCCCTCTTTTATGCTAATTGATACGGCTGCACCAACACATCGGCGGTTATTTTTAAATTGCGCTGAAGTTTCCGAATCATCAGCAAGGTCAAGGGGCGCTTGCGGTTCAAAACCTCACTCACCCGCGCACGCGACCCGATACTCGGTTCGAGGTCTTTGCGGGTCAGGCCTCGGCTTTCCATTTCATGCAAAATGGCCTCAATCGGATCGGGTGCGGGATGGGGTGATGGGTGGCTTCGTAAGCTTGCACCAAGGTGACGAGTATTTCTAAATATTCGCCCTCTGGCGAATCATCCGCCACCTGCCATAAATCTTCTTGCAACATCATAATCAGCCTCGCTACGGATCGGTCTTAAATGATTGATTAGCGTCTCCATACAATTAAATTTCCTCCACGTCTATTGCGTCATAAGTAGCATGATCTAGGGTAATAATGAAAATGCAATACAGTGCGTAGGACGAACAATTGAGAAATCACGACGATCTAACGTAAGAATTTTGGTGATATTGAAGCGTTCAGCGATGGCAATTACAGTAGCATCGACAAAATCTATGCGTGTATTAGCATAAATATCAAGAATTTGGGCGCTGCGCATGAGATCATCTGTAGTTGGACATTCCAATTGAAATTTGCTATCAGGCAATTTTTTTAGAAACAATGACCAGACCATTACGCCTTTTTTGTGTTGCACAAAATATGCAATTTCAGCCAATGTAATATATGGCAAAATAATACTGTCAATAGCGCGATAAAGTGTTTTTGCTTGCTGATGATATTGGTCGTCAGCATTGATGAGGGCCACAACAAAACTCGTATCGGCAATAAAATGCATCATCGGGCAAGCAAACCCTGTTTGGCAACGTCTTTTGCAACCATTGAGGCATCTGGCCCCAGAGACATCATCCCAACAATTGCATCATCTGTTTCAGCCGCCACTAACTGCATCGCAATAT
>CAZLOF010000300.1:0-598 GCA_964560745.1 uncultured Thermoflexus sp. | reverse complement strand
GCTTCTTCAGTAACGGTTTGCAGGGTTGTTTACGCATTCGTGCGTATGACATTAAAGATTCAAACACATTTTCCTTGAGTTGAATGGTTAGTAATGACATGGAAGTAATTATAACGTCGTATTTATCTTATATACCCGCTGATGCTAAAATAATGCACGATGGCAGCCCGGGATTTATACCGTTATTCGATTAAACATTCCTTGCTTAAAGATGGCTGGACAATCACGGAAGTCATTAGCCAATGGATACACTAAATCTTCATCAGGTGGCACAAACATTATTGGCACACTACGCCGAGGATCGCTATACCCCAAAAGATATTGAAGCGCAATTGGTGTGTGATGTTAAAAACGGGCATTATCAGCTCATCTATGTGGGTTGGCGCGGCGATCATCGTATTTATACCTGTCTGATACACCTTGATGTGAAAGGCGACAAGATTTGGCTGCAACAAAACATGACCGATGAGAAAGTGGCTGAAGATTTGTTGGCAATCTGGCAGTTTTAGCTATTTGCGCCACACAAATTGCTTTACGTCGCTTGGCGGGCTAATATCTTCATAGACACGCTCACCATTGGCTTTAACCTCTTTTAAGC
>CAZLOF010000299.1:0-6164 GCA_964560745.1 uncultured Thermoflexus sp. | reverse complement strand
GCCAACAATACCGTGATCGAGGTGACAAAATTGGTCAATGAACGCCGAAAAATAGCCTCGATGATGAGAAACGACACAAGCATTAGCCCCCCCCACACCACCGTCTGCGGGGCACGCAAAATAAGCAATACCACAAACCCAATCATCAACAACCCAATGCTAACCGCCCCCCACACCTCGGCTAGTTTATTCAGCCGCATTTCACGTGGGCTAACAGGGTCAACCTTGTGTTGAAGATGCGCATCCGCCTTATCGTCGGCCCCAGCTTCGAGGCTGGTTAACCGTAACAATAATGCCTCGCGCATGGCCTCATTTTCACTTTGCTCACGCCGCAAATTTTTTAGGTCGGCGCTCAAATGCTCAATATCATTGTTTAATTGCGCTACCCGTTTTGCTAAATGGGCTTGTGACTGAATGGCTGTCACCTCCACTCCCTTTTTTTGCAATTCGTCAGATTTTTGGGTCACAATTTGGCTTAGCTCAGCATAACGCTGGCTTAAATTATCTAAATTTTCATGCAGCAATTGCAACGCTACATTTGGAGGGGGCACTTTATCTAGCCCAGCCCAACCAATGGGGTCATACCACGAAGACCGCACCGAGCCATCGCGGTTATACATCGGCCCAGCGGGGGCATTTTCGCCTGCAATTGGGTCACGTGGGAACAACCCCCACAAACCGCGATATTGCTTGACCCACATCGGCACGGGGTCGAGCAAGACAGGCGACCAAGTGCGGGCTTGACCCGGGCCAATACTCACCCCGTCTCCACGCGCATAATCAACAAACGGGATGCTAATATCGGGCAAAGCCCAAGGCTGCCCCCGCCCTTGGCGCAAGGTAATTGCCCAAAAATTAGCAATAAGATTAACTGCCCGTACAAATGGTTTTGCCATTGGCAATGCAAATTCAGTCACATATTCACCTGGTTTAAAGTATGAGGCATGTGATCCGGCCCCAGCATACACCACCGGATGATATTCAATCGAAGATATTTCAGATGACTTCACCGCCACCAAATCCAAATTGTCCTTGTCATCCCAGCGGCGGCGCAAATCATCGCCACGATGATCGTGTGAAGCATAGGCTACCCAGCGTGGGGCAAGATTGCCATCGGCTTGCTCATACAAATAAATCATCACCATCTCCCAATCGGCTTCGTGGTCATTTACCCCATCAAAACGCGAGCGCCAATCGTTATAAGCGAAAAAATACCAATATTGCAGGGCTACCCAACCATTTTGGCGGAAAACTTTGCCGTAATAAGGGTGTTTTTTGTCTGCCGATGACATTTGGCTATATTTCAGCGCGACGCTATTGGCGGTCGCACCCGGCACCCGCCCACGCGCCAATAAGGTGAGCGAAAAGAACGCATCGATTAAACGCGAGACATAACCCACCCGCGCCAAACGCCCTTGGCCTTTGCGAAAGGTTTTGCGTTCGATCAGGTCTTGTTGCACATATTGTTGCAGCTCGGTGAGGCTAAGATCATGGGCAAAACGCAAATAATGAAGCTCGCCAGACGACGCAGGTGGAATTGCGCCGAGTTGCTTGATATCGAGCTTGCCTTCTGCAACGGACTGCTCATCACGGGCGGTGCTGCGCTGTTGCCCGCGATGAACCCATAAGCTACACTGACGCACATAGGCTTCAACACTCATCGGGAAAAAGCGTTCACCATTGGTATAACGCACAATCGGCTCATAACGGCGTAATAGTTCAAAGTCAGTCATGATTGGGGTGTGAGCAATTGCTTAAGCGCCAACTATTTTTTAAACGCCTCTTGCACTTCGGTTTGATTCAGCAACAACACCAAAAATGTGTCGGCTGCCATGCTGATAAAGTCGGGGATATTGGCCCAATAACTAATGAGGTTTTGGGCTAATGAGATGCCCAGCAAAATCATGGCCCATAGCCACGCCCGTGAGCGTAAGCCCAACAAGCCAATACCAATAAGCACATCTAAAATGCTGCCTAAGAAGGCAAACCCAATCGACACAAGTGTCTGCAAAGTATCAAAACTAAGCGAGTAAAGCGGCGACCACGACCATGCAAGTGGGTTGTCGGGGTCGGGCATAAACAAATTTAACATCTCAGCCAATCCGCTCAGGGCCGATATAGGTGCAAGCAAAATAAATAAACAGCCGACAACGGTTACGGCGGGCGGGCGTTTGCGTAAAGAAGAGGCCATATAAAACAATGTAAACGCAAATTGTAATGCGAATGAAACATCACTGCCGAAGCACGAGCGTTTAATAAACAAGGACAATGAACAAAATTTCGCCGAACGCACTATCACTTTGGTTTTGGCGCGGGCTTTGCCCACGCTAAAACCAATGTGATAGTGCGTTCGGCATTACATCTTTTTGGCCCCCCCAATTATTAAGAAAATATCTTTAGCAATATAAAAAAACGGGCGCGGGGAAATCCCCGCGCCCGTTTGATGACGTTCAACCACGAAATATCGGCTAGGCCCGTGAACGGGTTGGGCGCGAAACCATTGGACGTTGCCCAAATTTGGGGCCACGAACGGGTGTTACGGCTGGTTGCGAAGGACGGCTGGGCTTTTGCTCGGCGGGCGGGCGAAAACGTGGGGCCGGACGTGAAAAAGATTTGCGTTCTTCATACACATCAGGTGAAACCGGCTTGGGTGGCTCAGAATAATCAAACTCGTCGATTTTTTGACGAGCGATGCTCTTGCCGAGGGCGCGTTCAATGTCGCGCACCAAATCACGATCTTCGGGTGTAATCAACGTAAAGGCATCACCGACGCGCTCAGCGCGCCCCGTGCGGCCAATGCGGTGAATGTAATCATCGGGCGTAGCAGGAATATCGTAATTGATGACGTGTGAGACAGTCTCAATATCTAAGCCACGCGCCGCGATATCGGTCGCCACCAAGACTTGAAACTTACCTTTCTTAAAGCCATCTAAGGCACGTTGGCGCTGATTTTGGGTGCGGTCACTGTGCAACGTGGTCGATTCAAAGCCAAGGCGGGTCAATTGGGTCGCCACACGGTCGGCCTTGTGTTTGGTGCGGGTAAACACCAACAATGAAAATGGGTTATGCTTCTTAATCAATTCGACCAGTAAGCCGGTTTTAAGATGTTGTGGCACAGGGTAAAGCGCATGACTCACCGTTGTCGCGGCGCGGGTTGCGCCAACGCTCACCCGCTTGGGGTTGCGTAATACGGTTGCGGCCAATTCTTCGACCTCACGCGGGAAGGTGGCCGTAAACAACAAGGTTTGGCGGGTTGACGGCAACAACGAAATGATCCGGCGCACTGGGGGCAAAAAGCCCATGTCAAACATGCGGTCGGCTTCATCTAACACCAGCGTATCAACATGGCTAAAATCACCATTACGTTGCTGCACATGGTCGAGCAACCGGCCCGGACACACCACCAAAATTTCGACACCATCGCGCAGAGCACGCACTTGGTTGCCCATGCCCACCCCACCATAAATGGTGGCGCTGCGAATATTCGTACCCTTAGCCATTTGCACCACAACATCATTAATTTGTTCGGCCAACTCGCGAGTGGGCGTAACAATGATGCAACGGGTTTTGCGTTGGCTGGGGTTTGTTAGCAATTTTTGCAAAATAGGCAGCACAAATGCAGCGGTTTTGCCTGTGCCGGTTTGGGCAGTGCCAACAAGGTCTGCGCCGCTCATCACAATGGGAATGGCGGCGGCCTGGATTGGCGTGGGGGTTTCGTAACCCGCTGCCAATATTGTCTTGCTTAGGCGCAAGTCAAAGTTGAAATCGTTAAAGGACAAGATCTATCACCCTATGCCCAATATCATCACTAAACCCGCACATAGGTGCGATCAATCGATATTGGGGGTTCTATTTGAGTGCGCCGGGAAAAGCAAAATCCGCAAAGAACACGCCGACGCACACTGTATAAACGTGTATCTCGCGGATAGGTTGAACACTATAGTGTAACATGATGCCCACCCTGTGGCTCAGGCAGAATTAAGGAAGCAAGTTCAGCTTAAACCATTTCTCACGGGCTAAGACGTGCAACGGGTCATTGAGGCGCAACAATTGAACTGTAATAATCCCAATCTCTGTCAAACCCAAAATCACATATGGCATAACAGTGGATAAAACAAAATGTTCATTCCAAGCATGTAACCGAGGGTTGAACAAAGACACTTCTTCGCCCGAAATAGCACTCAGCCCAGCAACGGCTTTACCTTTTCGCAAATTGCAAGCCCGACAGGCCAATGCAAAATTGCGCAAATCATCAGAACCACCCAACGCTACAGGCACAATGTGATCGACTTCAAACTCGATATTAAACACCAGTTGCGGCGCATGACAATATTCGCAACGATAATTTGCACGCTGCGCAACTGGTGGGTAAAACGGGTTCATGCGTTAAGTTATTGCGTCGCTCTTAGCAAAGCATCACTGCGTCGAATTGCGGCCCGCAGTTCGTCTTCGACGCTTTGCTCTGCATCGGTCAAAATTACTTGTGCTTGTAAATTGTCTTTCGACTTCGACAAAATATCTGCACTATCAAACAATTGTTGCGCCGCATTCAAGCGATTTTTCAACAATTCTGTTTGCTCAGCATTAAAAAAAACATCTGGCTCAAAATTTTGAATAAAAACTGCCACCAACGAAACAGGTGAGTGCGTCTGAATATTGAGCGCATCTAATGCGCCGCCGATCGTTGTCGCTTCGGCATGAACACCTTGGCTACTTGCGCGATAACCCGACCGGCGGGTCAAATCAGGGGTGATCGAAACGGTTTGCATCATTTTAATTATACAAAATTTGAGATGCGGTCCTTACCACGCCGTCCAACCGCCATCTACCAAAATATTTTGCCCAGTGATGTAACTACCGGCATCACTGGCAAGCAACACTGCTACTCCTTTCACTTCGTGCGGCTTGCCCATGCGTCCCATTGGCGATTTTGCCTCGAGGCGTGGAATGAAGGTGGGGAAGGCATCGCTGACACGTGGTGGTGGGAATGGGCCGGGGCTAATGGCGTTGACACGAATGCCATCTTTGGCCCAATACACCGCTAAATGCCGTGTAAGATGCACCAACGCACCTTTGAGCGCATGATAACTGGGTGGGCTATTGATCTCCAACCCTTCGTACGCTTCAGGGTAACTGCCGACTACGCCATACATGCTGGCAATATTGATGATGCTGCCGCCACCGCGTGTGCGCATATGATTGGCAACATCACGCGCTAATACAAAATAACCCGTCACCCCTGCGTGATAACTGCGGTCAAAATCGTCGGCATTGGCGGCCTGAATGCTGGCGGCGCTGCCGCTATAGCCATTATTTACCAACACATCAATTTGGCCTGTAACCTTCACCACGTCTTGCACAAATTGCGCAAATGTTTCAGTGTTCATCAGGTCTAACGCCATGCCAATGTGGCCCTGGCCCGGCAAGGTTTGGGCAAAATCTTGGGCCTTGGCAAGCTCACGGCTGGTCACCACGACCTGCGCCCCCGCCTCGGCCAAAGCGCGGCTCATCGCACCGCCCAACCAACCCGCAGCACCGGTGATGACGGCCACACGCCCTTTCAAACTTAATAGGTCATTTACATTTGGTTCGTTCATTATTTAATTTTATACTTTATGTGCAAGCAAAATAAAATGTTACGATTCAGCCAATCAACATTTACGACGATTTGGCTATCGCGCATGAAGCTACACTTGATATGCGATAGCCAAATCGGCATTTCATCAATTTTTACCCTTTTGGGATATACATCAACGATGCTGTCAGCCCTGCTGATCGAGCAATCATAAAAAGTAAATCATGCAAAAACAAATTATTGCGATGGGCGGCGGCGGGTTTTCGATGGATGGCGACAACCCATTGCTCGACCAATATGTGCTAGATCACAGCCACAAACCCACCCCCAAGGTATGCTTTTTGCCTCATGCTACCGATGATGCCACTCGTTACACCTTAAATTTTTATCATGCCTTTAGTAAACTCAATTGCCACCCGACATGGTTGTCATTATTTGCGCCCCACACCGCCGATCTTGAGTCGTTTTTGTTGGCGCAAGATATCATTTACGTCGGCGGGGGCAACACCAAAAGCATGATCGCCCTGTGGCGCGAATGGGGGTTAGATATCATTTTGCGCAAGGCCTATGAGGCTGGCATTGTGTTGGC
>CAZLOF010000298.1:1483-6167 GCA_964560745.1 uncultured Thermoflexus sp. | reverse complement strand
CTCGTGTAGTCGCCGAAAAGCCAGTATGACATCGTCAAGCGAAAGTTGAACGCGCTCAGCAATTTCACTTGCCAGCGGCGCTCGGCACTTGTCGGCAAAGAAACGATAAATCGCGTAGCGAATTTGTAGATCAGATACAGGTGTGTTATTCATAATAGCTTGTTTATAGAACAGATTCCGGGTTGATGAAAAGTTTTGCCGATTTCATTATCTATCCTCAAAAGCGATGCCTTTAGGTATAGATAATAAAATCGGCCCTTCATCTTTTAGGAGTTTGCTCTCATCGTTTTGCCCCAAGCGCAACAACGATCAACCAGACATGATAAATTATCACCATCACCCGATTCGGCCACCCCAAAAACACCTCAGGCCCCACTCGGCCTGCAGATGGGTTGATGACGCGAGAAATGATAATAGACCCGAAAAAGGCAAACATCCCCAGCCAAACAAACACCTCGACCCCAAATAAGCGGCGGCGGTCGGCAGCCCATGCTTTATTTTTCGCCAAGCTGCCAACAATCAAAGCAGAAGCAATCGGAAAAGTCAATATGACCACCGCGCCACAAATCGAGTGCAAGGTGTTTGATAAGTTGGGCGTTGTATCTGTAATTGCATTGGTGACAAAAACCCCAGCGCCAAAAAGCGCAAACCCAATCAGCCCGAGCCACACCCAGCCAATTTTGCCACCGACGGTGCGCAACATGGGGCGCAGGGTGATCAACACCGCCAATACGCTAGCGCCCCAGCAAAAAAAGGCCAATCGCATCAGCCAGCCATACGCGCCAATTTCATACTCGCTAATCATTCGCCATGCTGGATCAAATTCTGGCTCGAGAAAATGAAGCAGGCCTAAAATCACCAGAAATGTGACCGAAAAAACAACGGCTATGCTTGATGAAGTGGCTGTTGTTTGATGAGAGGCGCGAGTTGCATTTTGCATCATTACGTTCCTTTTACCCTTAATTATGTCGCAACAGATCACTCACATCGTCGTTTAATGCTTTTAACAAAATAATCGCTTGACCGATGGCTTCGGGTGTAGCGCTCAACAAAGCAAAAATGTCATTGACCCGATTTTGAAACTGAGTGGGCCTGATGAGAAAAGCATTGGCAACGGCTAACGCACCTTTTTCATTTAACCAATGCACCTTATTCAAGGCAAATAACACCTGAAGCATACACATCACGGCCCTAAAACAGCAGCCAGCGACATAAGCCACATCGGCTTTAGCCATGCCTTTCTTGGCTATCTCTAGTGAAAAATCAACCTCCCACACAAATTTTTGAATAATCGCCTTTTGCAAGGCTGGCGGATAGGGCGTAATTTGGGTCTTTAAATTGGCGATACACCCTTCCGGGTCCCAAAGCGGTTGGCAAATGGCGATTTCGGCAAGATAAATGGATGATGTAAAGCCAAACGGATGCCCGGGCTGATAAACCATCTCGACTTTACCCGTCAAACAATCGTTGATTACATGATTAATCTGGTCTAAATCTTTATATAAAAAATCGACAGGTATCGACTGAACGCGAAGCCAGCCCCCGCCATTGATCCAAGGCCCCCAGCCGCCAATCGGTGTGATCACCTCGGTGCGATGTTCATCATCTATTTTCGTCGCCACCTTTGCCAACTCAGGCAGGTCTAAACCAAGGTGATTCGCATAATAAATCCCTAAGTCAATATCAGACCCGACATGATGGGTTCCCCGAGCGCGTGAGCCACCCAGCACAATCGCCTTTACGCCCGATACAGTTTTTATTTCTGCAACAATAGTTTGGATGAGAGATTGCGTATCCATCAATATTGACGATTATCGCGCAATTTGCCTGAGATAAAAATCACCCCTAAAACATAATGCCGAGAGCATTTGATGTTTGGAGAAGATGTTACCCGCTCCAAACACCAAGTGCCCTCGGCAAAAATTTGTTTTAATTGGCGCTGTTTATGAACAGCAACCCCTCCGCTATTTCGCCTGTGAAATTCACAAGCGAAATGGCAAAGGTATAAATTGCGCTTAAGCGAGGTCGAAGCGGTCGAGGTTCATGACCTTGTTCCATGCCGCTACAAAGGCATTCACGAATTTGGTCTGAGCATCGGCACAACCATACACCTCTGCCAAGGCCCGCAGTTGAGAGTTTGAACCGAACACGAGATCAGCGCGGGTTCCAGTCCATTTCACAGCACCGCTGGCGCGGTCTCGTCCTTCAAACACACCTTCTTCGGCGCTGGCTTTCCATGCAGTGCTCATATCAAGCAAATTGACAAAGAAGTCGTTAGTGAGTGTTTCGGGGCGATTGGTGAAAACACCATGCTGAGACTTGCCAGTATTGGCATTCAACACACGCAAGCCGCCTACCAAAACCGTCATTTCAGGGGCAGTCAAGGTTAGCAATTGGGCGCGATCAACCAACAATTCTTCGGCAGAGACCGACATCTTGGTCTTTAGGTAGTTGCGAAACCCATCGGCAACCGGTTCGAGCACAGCAAACGATTCAACATCGGTTTGGGCTTGGGTGGCATCGGTGCGACCGGGCGTAAATGGCACAGTCACCTCATGACCGGCGTTCTTCGCCGCTTGTTCAACCCCAACACAGCCGCCCAAAACGATCAAGTCGGCCAACGAAACCTTTTTGCCCGATTGTGCATTGTTAAACCCGGCTTGAATCCCTTCGAGAGTGTTTAACACAGCTTGCAATTGGGCGGGTTGATTGACTTCCCAAGTGTTTTGGGGCGCAAGACGAATGCGTGCACCATTTGCACCACCGCGCTTGTCTGAGCCACGGAAAGTGGAGGCCGATGCCCAAGCAGTCGAGACCAATTCTGACACCGATAACCCCGAGGCTGCAATTTGAGCCTTGAGCGCGGCGATGTCGCTTGCGTCGATCACGCCGTGATTGGCGGCGGGCACGGGGTCTTGCCAAATCAAGTCTTCGGCAGGCACTTCTGGGCCAAGATAACGCGCACGTGGCCCCATGTCGCGGTGGGTCAGTTTAAACCAAGCGCGGGCAAAGGCATCTGCAAATTGCTCTGGATGCTCATAGAAGCGGCGCGAAATCTTCTCGTAGGCTGGGTCAAAGCGCAATGCAAGATCGGTCGTCAACATGGCTGGTGCATGGCGCTTGGTCGAGTCGTGGGCATCTGGCACATTACCAGCCCCGCCACCATGCTTCGGTTGCCATTGTTGCGCACCGGCTGGGCTTTTGGTCAATTCCCACTCATAGCCAAACAAATTCCAGAAGAAATTGCTGCTCCAGCGGGTTGGCGTGGTCGTCCAAGTCACTTCGAGGCCGCTGGTGATGGTGTCGCCACCCTTGCCGCTGCCATATTTGCTTATCCAGCCCAAGCCTTGTTCTTCGATGCTGGCGGCTTCTGGCTCGGGGCCAACATTGCTGGCTGGGCCTGCGCCGTGGGTTTTGCCAAAGGTGTGACCGCCAGCGATCAGGGCTACTGTTTCTTCGTCATTCATCGCCATGCGGGCAAAGGTCTCACGAATATCACGCGCAGCGGCAAGCGGGTCGGGGTTGCCGTTTGGCCCTTCGGGGTTGACATAAATCAAGCCCATTTGCACCGCAGCCAGCGGGTTCGCAAGGTCGCGGTCACCCGAATAGCGCTTGTCAGCCAGCCATTCTTTTTCGTTGCCCCAATAAATGTCCTCTTCCGGCTCCCAAACATCGGCACGTCCGCCACCAAAGCCAAAGGTCTTAAAACCCATCGACTCTAAAGCACAGTTGCCAGCCAAAATCATCAAATCGGCCCATGAGATTTTGTTGCCATATTTTTGCTTAATCGGCCACAGCAAGCGACGCGCTTTGTCGAGGTTGGCGTTGTCGGGCCAACTGTTAAGCGGCGCAAAGCGCTGTGTGCCCGATCCCGCACCACCGCGCCCGTCGCCAATGCGATAAGTGCCAGCGCTATGCCAAGCCATGCGGATGAAAAGCGGCCCATAGTGACCGAAGTCAGCCGGCCACCAGTCTTGTGAATCGGTCATCAGCGCATACAGGTCTTGCTTTAGCGCCGCGAGGTCGAGTTTCTTAAATTCATCGGCATAGTTAAAGGTTTCGCCCATCGGGTTAGACAAGGACGAATTTTGGTGTAATACCTTCAGGTTCAATTGGTTGGGCCACCAGTCTTTGTTCGAGGTGCCTCTGCCTGCCGTGGGGTTGTGTGTTGTCCCATGTGGGACGGGGCATTTGTTTTCTTCACTCATAATGTTTATTCCTTTCGTTGCATCAATCATGAAACAACGCGACTCTAAATCATATCGATGCTGATCGAGCGCAAGCCTGCTTTAGCCACAAGCATCAACGCCGGTCGGCAGCGGGTTGCGTGCCTCGCCTCAAAGGGTGATTCACGCATTTACACCCATTTTACCCGCAAGTTATGCGCAAGCACTCTGCGGAACGGGGTTTATCAGCGATCATAAAACTCGAAATAAATACAAGTCAAAATGCTTCCAATCTGTGGGGCATTGCTGTATGAGCAAAAATCGTTTGAGCGAAATGAGCGTCTTTTGACCATTCATAAAGCGGGAATGCTAGCGATTTTTAGTAATTTTTGGGCGGTTTTACGCCAAACTTATTCACAAGCGCTTGAATATCGCGTCGATCTTTTTCGTCTGGCGCATAGTTTTCGTGAAATTTAATCACATACTCAAGCGCAATACACCTCACCGTTTGCTGGTTA
>CAZLOF010000298.1:0-1473 GCA_964560745.1 uncultured Thermoflexus sp. | reverse complement strand
CCATAAATGTTATTGCCTGCTTCATCAAACTCGCAACTATGAACATCTAACTTGCGGCCTTGATCATCCTGCAACACAAACATCGTGTCGGTTCTGTCATTCGTCATTATTTCTCGATATCCGATTGCACCTAACAAAAGCCGCAGTTTAGGAACGTTGCGATGCGCGACCGCGATATCGAGATCCTTATGAATGCGTGTTTGTTGCCCAAGTAGTGCGTCAATTCCCCACCCGCCATCAATCCAAACAGGGATTGCGTTTGCATCCAACAAACGGTACAGGTAAATCACATCCTCAGCTTGCATTTTTAAACACCTTTCACAAGACCATGCTAAAACCGTCAGGCTGACGGCGATCCAAAATCGACTAAAACCTCTGTCTTGGCCCACAGCGCCTTACGCAACGCAATGTCATACGTCTGCTCAGAAGAACGCATTTTGACCCCACTTTGAAAATAAACGCCATTTAGCGCGGCTGCCTCTGCATCTGCCGCCAGATACAAGATGGTCTCGGCGGCTTGCTCTGGCGTGCGCGTGCCGGGGATGATCTTGCTGAGCAATCGCCCCAGTTTATTGACAAACACTGACGAGGTTGAGCGCTCGACCGGCACAAAACCCGGGCAAAAACAATTTGCCGTAATGCCGCTGGCCCCATATCGCTCGGCCAATTCATAGGTGAATAAAATCCGCATGACATTGGTCCAGCCATACATCAGCGGCAATGGCGGAAAGCGTTTTTTTGAGTAGGCCAATTCGCCCTGCCAATTCTCAAGCGTCATACCCGGCCAACGATGCGCACTTGAGGTGGTGTTGATGATTCTGGCCTTGCCAGCATTTTTGAGCAAACCGAGCAATTCGCGGGTGAACGTGAAATAGGCCAAATAATTGAGCGCAAAAGTGCGCTCGAACCCCTCTGGCGTGACTTCACGCTTTGAGTATGCGAACCCGGCATTGTTGATCAACACATCTAGCCGATCATGGCGCGCCCGAACCTCGGCGGCCACCCGCCTCACCTCAGACTGAAGCAGAAAATCACCGATATATAACTCAGGTAACACGCCGGTTTCGTTTTGAATGCGGTCGCAGGCGGCCTCGCCCCGCTCACGGCTGCGGCATACCATCAATACCTGCCAGCCACGACGGGTCAATTCACGTGCGGTTACAAAGACAAAGCCATTGTTTGCACCAGTAATTAAAACATTCACACCGCAAATTGTAGCATTGCCCTGTTTATTACAGAGTGGCAGGCTGAGATGCCGCTCATTGCTATACGAATTGGCTTACAAAGTTGAGATAGCCTTGCCTTCCGTCACGTCTTGTCAATGTCTGAACAGATTTTCTTATTCGCTTTAAGCAGACTAATATCCCTGATAATTCGAGAGGTTTTAGGCCTTGATCTGGGATTGTGCTTCTTCTGATCCAAAATTCACATGCTGCCTGCACCGCTTGATAGACCGCGATCTTTAATTCAGCA
>CAZLOF010000297.1:1910-6196 GCA_964560745.1 uncultured Thermoflexus sp. | reverse complement strand
TTAAAGATGCTGCTCTGAAAGGCGATGGCATATTGGCTTGGCAAGTGCGCAATCAAACGCAAGGTGCATCATTGCCGCCCAATTTGCCGGTTACGCTGCATGTTTATGATGCCACAAGCGAGGTGTTTACCCGCACCACGATGCTTGAGCCTAATGGGGTGGCGCAATTTACCCAATTACCCGTGCGCCGCGATTATTTTTATGAGCCGGAAATTGTTTATAATGGCGCTCGTTTTTTTGGCGCACCGGCCCAAATTACCACCACCAACCTTGCCCCGCGCCCATTTGTCATTTATGAGGTGACCAATGACGCTAGTGTGATCTCGATCTCCGATTTTCATTATTTTGTGCAAGATGCCGATGAGGGTAAATTGAGTATTGCCGAGGTGTATAGCATTGATAATCGCAGTGACCGCGCTTATGTTGCCAAAACTTTGCAATCTTTGCGCTTTTCGCTGCCGCCGGATGCCACCAATATTCGTTTTGATGGCCCCGGCATCGGTGCCCGTTTTATGCGTGATGGGGATATTTTGATTGATATGGATGCGGTTATGCCGGGCACGCGTGCCAGTGGCTTAACACTTATCTACGATATTCCTTATCGCAATAACAAAATCATCGAGCGCGAGATGTTTTATCCGCTGCAAAAATGGGATGTGGTGTTGCCGAGCAAAGAACTACGGGCAACTGGGGCAGGTTTGGTTGATCGTGGCCCTCAGCAGGTGCAAAATACCACATTTAATTTGTTTGCAGACGAAAAGGGGTTGCCTGCGGCGGGTAAAATACGCTTCGAGTTGATTGGGCAGCCGCGGGCCGTCGTTGTGCCCGGGTCCGACAATCTATCAATTGGGATTGGCGTTGGTTTGTTGGCGTTGTCGCTGGGAGTGCTTTACTTGGCTGTTTTGCGCGGTCGGGCGCTGAGGGCCGGTGTGCCGCCAGCGATTGGCGGTGATAAAGTGGTGCGCCAAGCTTTGTTACAGGCTGTTGCCGATTTAGATGACGATTTTGAGGCGGGCAAATTAGCTGAGGCCGATTACCATCAGCAACGCGAGGCGTTTTTGTCGCGCTTAGCACCATCGAAAAAAAGGTAAAAACAAATGACACTACTCGCCGCTCGTGACCTGAGCAAATTGTATGGCATGCGCCCGGTCTTGCGTGGGGCATCGATTACGCTACACGCCGGTGATTTTGTGGCGCTGTTGGGCACAAATGGCGCTGGCAAAACCACCCTCATTCGCATTTTGGCGACTTTGATGCGCCCGGATCGCGGCGAAATAAGCATTTGTGATACCGATGCAATGAAACACCCAGACCGCGCTCGTCGTTTTATCGGCGCGGTCATGCATCAACCGATGTTATATCCCGACCTTACGGCCAGTGAAAATTTAGAATTTCATGCGCGTTTACATCAATTAACCGCCAAAAATTTGGGGCGTATCGAAACTTTATTGGCCGAGGTTGAATTGGGCAAACGTGCCAATGAACGGGTGCGCACCTTTTCACGCGGTATGCAGCAGCGGCTCACCATTGCGCGGGCGTTGTTACATCAGCCGGCATTGCTGTTGTTAGATGAGCCATTTACCGGCCTCGACCAACATTCTGCCGACATTTTGTCGGGGTTGCTCAATCGCCACGCCCAAAGTGGCGCGGCGATTTTGATGGCAACCCACGAGCTTGGGCGTGGTATGAGCGGCGTAACGCGGCGGGTGGTGATGGAAAATGGCAAGGCCATTGACTGAGCGCCTTTTAATGCGCATGTGCGTCTAACACGGCGCGGCGGCGTTCAATAAATTGCCCGACGGCTTCGACCAACATGCTGCTTTCGGCCTCGCCGACTGGCAGGCTGAGGTTGATCATGTTGCGGCGGGCGGTCCAAATGCCTTGCTCAAGCATGTCCATAAAGAACAACTCGCGCAGGCGCGGGTCGCTTTTGGCGACATCGGCGGGGGCGAGAATGGGGTCTGAACTGAAATGGGCGTTCATCATTGTGCCGATGCCGCTAAATTGCATTCCTACTTCTTCACGCCGACACAATTCATTTAACTGGGTGCGCAGGGCATCGCCGCGTTTGTTAAAGCTGATGGCGGTTTCAGGGGTGTAAATTTCGGTCATGGCGGTGTAACCAGCATTCATGGTGAGCACATTGTTATTAAACGTGCCAGCGTGTGATAGGGCATCGGGGCGGGTGGGGTCATATAGCGCCATCACTTTGGCGTTGCCGCCAAAGGCCCCAAACGACATGCCTCCGCCAATATATTTGCCGAGCGTGGTGAGATCGGGCAAAACGCCGTGCACGGCTTGCAAACCGCCGGGTGACAAACGCGAGGTCATGACCTCATCAAAAATGAGCAGGCTGCCGCAGGCATTGGCGGCGCTGCGCAAATAGGCCAAAAAGTCGTGGCTGGCGGGAATACACCCGCCGCCGCCCATCATTGGCTCCAGAATGATGGCGGCCAATTGCTCGCCATATTCGGCCAGCACGGCTTGGGTGCCGGCGATATCGTTATAAGGGGCCAACACCACATCAAAGGGCGCATTGGGTGGGGCGCTGGGCACATTGCCACCAAACGACAACACCCCGCCGTGATAGCCGCCCTTAAATGCCAAAATTTTGGTGCGTTTGGTGAAGGCGCGGGCGGCGGCCAAGGCCATCAGGTTGGCTTCAGTGCCGCTATTGGTAAAACGCACCAGTTCGATCGAGGGAAATCGCTGGCATAACACTTCGGCCAATTTAGCTTCGGCGATGTTATGCCCGCCGAGGTTGATGCCGCCGTCGAGTGCTTTTACTATGGCTTCACGGATGCGCGGGTTGGAGTGCCCATAAATGCCAGCGGTATATTCGCCGAGCAAATCGAGATACTTGTGCCCGTCTAAATCCCACAGCCAACAATCTTGGCCTTGGGTGATAGTAACGGGGAAGGGCGCAAAATATAGCACGGTGCGGGTGTTGCCGCCCGGCATCACTTTGCTGGCGGCTTGGTTTTGGGCCAAGCTGTTGGGGTTTTGGGCGGTGAATTGGTTCTGCGCCGCCTTTAAAGCAGCATCGAGATCGTGAGATTGGGTGGAATTACTCATATAAATATAGTATCACAAGAGAAGTGGAAAGTGCTAAGTAACAAGTGCTAAGTAGAGTTACAAATAAGCTTTACGCCATAACCAACACTTAGCACTTAGCACTTTTTACTTAGCACTTTTTACTTAGCACTCTTCACTATCTTTCCCCCTTTCAGCACCAGCCAGCGTGAGGGGCGTTCTATCATGGCTTCGAGGTGGTTTTGACCATCGACGATGACGAGGTCGGCGGGGCTGCCGACAGAAAGGCCATAATTTTGTGCGCCCATGATGTTGGCCCCGCCGTAGCTGCACATATGTAACGCAATTTCTAGCTCGTCGTCGCGGCGAAAATTATTGCGGTAGGCGATGAGAAAGGCGCGTAGCAGCATATCAGGCATATTGAGCGGCCCCCATGTGTCACGAATGCCATCATTACCCGCGCACAGCCGCACCCCAGCCTGATGCAAGCGCTTGACGGGTGGGGCAGCGCGTGAGCCGCTTGGTCCGTGACTCATGATGGCGATGTCATTTTTGAGCAGCAGGTCGATTAATTTGCCAGCGTAGCCGTCATCAACCCCACCCAAACAAAAGGCGTGGCTGATGACGACGCGCCCCTGCCAGCCTAATGCAGCGGTGCGTTCGGCAATCAACTCAACCGACAACGCCCCCAATTCGGCGGGTTCGTGCAAATGCACATCGACATCGACGTTATAACGTGCCGCCATATCAAAAATGGTATCGAGGTGGCCTTTGGGGTCACGGTCGATGGTGGATGGGTCAAGCCCGCCCACCACGTGTGCGCCGTTGCGCAACGCGGCTTCCATCAAAGCCACTGTGCCCGGGCGGGCCAACATGCCGCTTTGCGGAAAAGCCACCACTTGCACCGTCAGCTCGTCGCGCATCTCATCACGCATTCGCATCACGCCGTCAAAACCGCTCAGGCCGATCTCGGTGTCGATATCGACAAAGGTGCGCACATGGGTTGTGCCAGCCGCGATCATGCGCTGCGCCACGTGGCGTGATTGGGCGTATGAATTGATGCCTTGTTCGACGCGGTAGCGCCGCTCATTGTCGATTTTGTCGGTTAGGCTGGGGCCGACTTCGTTGCGATACCACGGCAACCCAAGCAGGCTTTTGTCGATGTGGGCATGGGCATCCACAAAGCCGGGGAAAAGCAGCCGTCCGGCGGCATCGATGCTTTGGGTGTGGGTGGGCGGGTTTGGGTTTTGGTT
>CAZLOF010000297.1:0-1900 GCA_964560745.1 uncultured Thermoflexus sp. | reverse complement strand
AAAGCCCCCGGGCGGGGGGTTGGTTTGTTTGGGGGGGGGGGGGGGGGTTTTGGGTTTTGGTTGGCTGGGGTGATGGCGCTGATCAGGCCATTCTCGATACTAAGATGCACCATTTGGCCGCTCGGTAGGCGCACATTGGTGAGTTGAAGGTTGGAGGAGGAAGTCATGGGTGAACTATACACCCGTGTAGGTGGTTACATAGTTGATTTTATTTGCGCGCAAAAACCAAAAATGGCCCATTTTCGCCAGAGTAGGCATAGTTGGCCTCAACCCAATCATTGACGCTTTTTTGTCTTTTCCACGATTCGATAAATTTGGCCTCGGGCCAGGGAAAGCCATCGCGGCTGAGGATGAAGAATTTGGGGCGGGTGCGTTGTAGATCGGCGAGCAGTTGCGCGGTGTAGCGCTCTCGAATTTCATCATCACCGGCCTCATCGACCCAGCGCATGTAGGGGAAACGGGTGGCATTGGGGTGCTCGGCAAGGGCATAGACGGCGGGTACATCGCTGTAGATAAAGATGCTGTCGGTTGGGCTGGTATTGTCGCGCACAAAACGCGCCAAATTGTCGTAATCAGCCAGTGCCGATTCGCCGACGGTCTGGGCGATGGGTTTGCGTTGGATGACCACATTGTCGTAGGCATCGCGCAGCCAAGGCCACATGGCGGCGATCATGCCGAGGCAAGCCAAAGATGTTAGGCCGAGTATGCTGCCGATTTGTAACTGTGCCCAAGTTTTGGGGCGGGGTGTTGTGATGGGTAATGCGGCGGCGCTGGCAAGCAGCGCCATCGCGGGCAGCCAAATGACGAAATGGTAGCGATAGGAATGGCCTTGCCAAATATTGAGGCCGACGACGATGGCGAGATAGGCGAGGGCGATGAGGGTGGGGCGGCGTTGAGCCGACAACCAGCCGCGTAGCAGGCCTAGCCCCATCAACCCAAAAATGAAAGGATACCCGCGCCCCAAAATATCCCATTGCAATACCGTGGCTTTCCAGCCAGCGGTGGGGGTGTTGCCATTGCTGACAAAGGCCTTGATCTCGATCCAAAATAGGCCGGTCAGCCATTCCCAGCGGTGGGTCAGCGACACATTGTTAAAGGTGGTGATGTCGTATTGCACATGCAACCACCAGTCCGCCAATGCCCCATTCAGCGCAAAGTAAATGAGGCCGAAGGCGATGGGAAGGGTGAGGCCGAGGAGAATTTTGGATTTTGGATTTTGGATTTTGGATTGGAGGGTGGTGAGGTGGGGTTTAGCGACGAAAAGAAGCAGGATGAAAATGGCGAAGGGATATTTGAGCCAGAAAAGCAGGCCGCAGCACAGGCCAGCGAATAAGGGCGCGAAGCGGTGTTTTGAGGTGAGGCTGAGTAAGGCTAGCACAAAAAATAGGTTGGCGAAGCCTTCGGCTTGCACGGTGGCCCAATAGTTGAGGCTGGCGAACATCAGCCAATAGAGGGTGGGGGCGATGAAGGCTGCAAGTGTGCCGAACATGCGCCGTGCCAGCAACCCTAACGTCAGCGCCGTCAGCGCTTGCCACATTAATTCAAAGGCGTGAATGGCAGCCGCGGCGGATGACAAGGTGCGCGGCAGTGTCAGCAGCAGCGGCAAGAGTGGCCCGCGCACCTCCCAGCAATCTCGATACATCACCCCGCCGCGCCGAATGACATCGGCGCAAGCCGCAAATGCGCCTTGGTCAAACCACAGCGGATAGAGCAATTGCGGCAACGCTACACATATGAGCAATAATGCCGCGCTGATGGTGCAGAAAATACGAAGACCCATGATTTTTGTTTAGTTGAGAGTTGAGGGTTGAGAGTGGAATGGACTCTCAACCCTCAACTTTTAACCCTCAACTTCCATCTGATACCGTTTGCGGTTGCGGGCGACGCTGAACCAGAGTGT
>CAZLOF010000296.1:1682-6199 GCA_964560745.1 uncultured Thermoflexus sp. | reverse complement strand
GCATGTCGCCATCACGGCGCAGGGGCGCGCCCGACTTGGGGCTGCGAAAGATCGCCTCGCCGGTCAGGGCTGAGGCATCGGGGCCGCCCGAAACTTGATTGCGGGTAAACACGCTGGGCGCAAGCAAAGGCGCAAAGCCTTGCAAGGTCTTGTCAACCCCCACCATCATGTTCAGCGGCAAGGTGCGCTTCAGCACCCCAGCCCGCAAATACGAGACTGGAATACATTGCTCGGTGACGAAACCGGCCTGCTTTAGCTGCTCGCCCATCCATTGTGGGTGAAAATCATAATTCAGCTTAACAAACTCAACCGGCTCTGGCGTATATGGACTCCAAGCCTGCTTGCCCAGCGCATAACGCGCCATCGCCTTTAAATTGCGCTTGTTGGCAAATTCGAGAATAAACGTGCCATTTGCAGCCATCATTTGGCGAATTTGGTGCAGCGCGGCTGGCACATCAGCCATATGGTGCATCACGCGAATCATCAGGGCGGTATTGATCACGCCCGGCACAAACGGCAATTCATACACACTGGCCGCCACAAATTTAAAACGCGGGTCGTGGCCCCACATCTCACGCGCCTGATCGAGCAACGAGCGCGAATAATCGAGCAAAATAATCTCATCGTAGCCACGATACATCTCGCCCAAACGCCCAAAGCCAGCGCCAATTTCGATAATACGCCTGCCGGTTGGCGGCAAAAATTTCGCTATCGCGACCCGCTCAACGGCGTCTTCGTAAGCACGGTCGGCATTTTGCCAAAACCGCGCCTTATAATCTGAACCTTCGTAATCACAAATCATTTATTGGATTTTAGATTTTGGATTTTAGATTTTGGATTTTAAGCAAAACAATCTAAAATCCAAAATATTTCTAGGGGACCCACCCCAAACGGTCAGTTTGCCAATTGGGCGCAGCGGCAGTGCCGAGGTCAACCAATTTACGCACATTACTGCCATCGTTATACATTACATACAAGGCCCACGCCCCGTCTTTATTGCTGACAAACGCAATACGCCCCCCATCGGGCGCCCACACCGGCAAACCAGAACTGGCCCCAAAGCCAGTCAATTTGCGAAATTGCCCACCCATCGTCACCGAATAAATTTCCCATGTGCCATCATGATTCGACATATAGGTGATTTCGCCGCCAAAGGGTGACCAACGCGGTGCAATATCGGCGGCTGAGTTGCTCAAACGCAACACCTGCCCGGGGTTATCGGGGTTGATGACGTGCAGGCCACATTGCCCATTAAAACAACCCTGAAATACAATTTGCCCGGTTGGCCCCCACGATGGATAAGTGCCTTGGATGAGCGAAGTTGGGTTGCCACCCGCGCTCGGCACAATATAGATCATGCCGCCCTGCACATAGGCCACCCGACGACGGTCAGGCGAAACCGTCGCCCCCACCCCCGCCGTGCTAAAGGGGTTGGCCGCCCGCACACTCGATACGCCATCGGTGCGATACCAAACCCCGCCCACGCTATAAAAAATATTACCGCCAATGGCTGCCCCACCCGCCACCGGTGTGCCCGATGCCGCCGGAATACCGGTAGCAATAACCCCATTGGGGCAAGCTTGTTGCGCACTTAACTGTTTTTGCTCAACCTCGGCATTTTTAAAAAGCTGCAAGGCGGCGGCATAACGTTTCTCGGCGGTGCACCAATCTTGCGCCTCGGCCATCGCATCCCCGGCCCGCTTATACGATTCGTTCAGGCGTTGCGCCACATCGCGGTAACGCGGGGCCAACATATACACCTGCCGAAAACGCTCAACCGACTTTTCCCAATCGGCCCCATACACATACAAGGCCGATTGATACAAACTCGCCACCTGTCGCTCAATATCCAACCCTTGCTCTAAAGGACGTATGGCGGCGGCCAAATCCAAGTCAAACAAACCGGCCTCTAATTCGCCTTTGTTAATCCGTTGCATCCCGCGGGTGGTGTAAGCCTTAAATAGGGCATCTTCTACGGTTGCTTTTTCAGCCGTGCTTAACGATGCGGCTGCCGCCCGCAACTGCTCGCCAACAATCACCACCGTGTCCCATTCTTTACGCACCACCAAGCCTTGCAACACTTCTACCCCTTTGGCGCGATCGGGCGGCAAGGTTGGCACAATGGTCGGGGGCGGCAAGGCAACCCGGGTTTGAATGGCTTGCGCAGTTGCCAATAGCTCTTGAGCGCTACGATTGGTTGGCTGAAATTTGAGCACTTCTTCAAAATTAGACTGGGCCGCCACTAAATTGCCATTTGAATATGCGGTTAACCCACGCTCAAAACGGGTTAAAGCATACGAATCGCGGTTTTTGATCTGGGCGGCTTCTTCAACCGCCTGCCGCTCATTAATCCCCGCCCAAGCACCCAAATAGCCCGAAAAGCCGATCATGCCCAACATCGAGATCAGAAAAAGCCCAAAACCAACGGCTTTTACCCCAACCTTGCGGCGGCGCACAACAGCATTTTGGGCAATCGTTGATGATTCGGCGACAGACATTCTAATGAATTATACGAGAGACAAAGTTGTTTACATTGCACAATCTAACGCAAGCCTGACATTTTTTCAACGGTTGCTATACGCAAACAGCAATGTGAGACATTAGCGCACCAGGGTCGCATAATGAAAGACGATCACCCCAGCCCACATCAACGAGTCAATACGATCAAACGCGCCGCCTTGCCCGGGAATGAGGCTACCCGAGTCTTTGGCATTGGCTTGACGTTTAAACATCGATTCGGCTAAATCGCCCAACGTGCCAAGCGCCGCCACCAGCCCCGCCACGCTGACAGCGTGAAAAACGCCTATCGGCGAGATGAAGCCAATGAACACGCCAAATAACAGCCCAGCCGCAACGCCCCCTAAATAGCCTTCCCATGTTTTCTTAGGGCTGAGTTTTGGCGATAATTTATGTTTGCCAATCGATTTGCCGACAAAATAAGCGCCGCTATCGGCCACCCAAGTCGTGCCGATGGTTAGCACCAACCACCACCAACCATCGCTCAATTCGCGCACCGCCGCCAAATTGCCACCACACCAACCAATATATAACCCGCCAACCACAGCCACACCCCAATCGGCAATCGGGTGCTCACCACGATGTCGCATTTGCCACGCCACCGTGCCCAACAACAAAGCCGATACCACCAAGCCCGACCAAGCTTGATTTGGAAAACGTGCCAAAGCAAACCCAACCGCAAAGGCCAACAAAGCCGTTTCGGCCCGCAGCATAAACCCGCTGGCCTGCATCAGCACCACCATTTCACGGGTAGCCAATAAGGTGACAACAAAAATGAGGGCCGTAAACCACCACCCACCCAGCCACGCAGTGACAATAGTGGGAAAAAAAACAAAGATGGCCCCAATACTGCGACGCGACAATGAACTGTTGTTTTCAAATAGTGGTTTAGAGTTGCTTGACACAGTAACGATTGTACTCGTTTTCGAAAAACAAAACCGCCCGTTTTTTGCCAATTAAGCCAAAAAACGGGCGGCTAAGTTAATCATTTTCGATCAGCGCTATTTACTTAGCCATGGCCTTCAAAGCCTTGGTCGAAATATACACTGTCTGCATCTTGCCATCAATAATCATGCGGCGGCGCTGCAGATTGGGCTTCCACGAACGCTTTGTTGCATTCAACGCGTGTGAGCGGGTTTGCCCCAAACTCTTATGCTTACCTGTAATAACACACTTTGCCATCTAAATTAACCTCATTCTGCCCTGCAACCTAACGCACAGGGTATTGTTTTGCGGGGGCAGATTCTACCACAGCTTGAACACTCTTATAATCAAAAAATGGTATATACCCGTCTTGCAACCCCTGCCGATGCCACTCAGTTGGCACGCCTGATGCAATTATTCGACAACCCACCGCGCAGCCCCCAACAACAGGCCGAGCTGATGCGCAATGCCCCGCACGAGCGGGCCATTTTGGCCGAATGGGATGGCGCAATCGTTGGCTTTTTGTGTCTCAGTTTTACCAGCATGATCGCGCAGCCACAACCCTTTGCCAGCATTAACGACCTGTTTGTCGAGGTGGCCTATCGCAGGCGTGGCATCGCCAAAGCGCTGATGCAACATGCCGAGCGCCTAGCCCATGAGTTGGGCGCAAGTGGTCTATGCCTATTTACCGGCTTCAATAATGTCGAAGCGCAGGCGCTTTATCGCTCATTTGGCTTTAACGACTGGGCCTTGGCGATGAAACGGGTATTTTAGAATGGCATAATCACAATATCATGCTTACCTTAACCAACGAACAACTTCAAGCCCAAGCCCAACTACAAACGCGCTTGGTGCATATGCACCTCGATGACATCACCCATGCCGAATCATGTATTGCGCCGGTCGGCGGCAATAGCGCCAATTGGGTATTGGGGCATCTGATTGTCAGCCGCGATGACATCATCGGCATGTTGGGCAGCACACGCAGCCAAAGCGCCGCCATGCACGCCCGCTATGGTGCTGGCAGCCAAGCCATTGCCGCCCCTGCCGATGATGTGATTGACCTAAACACGCTG
>CAZLOF010000296.1:0-1672 GCA_964560745.1 uncultured Thermoflexus sp. | reverse complement strand
GCTCCACAATTCTATGCGCAATTATTGGCTGCCACACCCGAACTTTATGCCCAAGACGTCACCCGACGCGATGGCTCTAAAACCCCATTAAGCACCCGCATCGCCTTTTATTTGCTCTTTCACGAGGCGTTTCATTTGGGGCAATTGGAATATGCACGTCATGCGGCGGGCAAACACACTGGGTTAATTTAACCCCAAACCAACATGACGACAAATTGGCCCTTCCCTTGGCCCCAAACAGCGATCGCCAAATATACCGCCTACCGGGTCACATCGCCGCCCAACATCGATGGCAAGCTAGATGAGGCGTGTTGGCAAGCGGTGCCGCGCTCGCCGCGATTCGCCGATCTGGTCAGCGGTGAGCGTGCCATTCACGACACCCGTGCGGCGGTATTGTGGGACGATAACTATTTGTATGTTGGCTATTGGATCGAAGAGCCATTGGTGCAGGCGCGGCTCACCGAGCGGGATGCACTCATTTATGAAGACAACGACGTTGAGTTATTTGTCGCTGGGGCCGATGCCTATTACGAATTTGAAATCAATGCCTTTGGCACGATTTACGAAGTGTTTTTTGTGTGGGAGGAGGCCTATGAACGGGCTGGCTACCACCGCCGCCCCGAATTTGCCCGTAATGTGGCGGGTGCGCGGCCTTTTAACGGGGTAGGCTTTGGGGCACACCCACGCGGGCCGCGCATCGGCTTTTGGAATTGGGATTTCCCCGGTCTACGCAGTGCTGTCGCCATCGATGGCACGATCAATAACAACCATGACCGAGATCGCGGTTGGACGGTAGAATTAGCCTTGCCTTGGCGTGGGTTCGAGGCGCTGGCCGCGCCCGATGGTCGATCGCTACCGCCGAAAGATGGCGATATCTGGCACATGGACTTTTCGCGCTTCAACCAATACAAAGCCGCCCCACCCGCCCAAGATTCAGGCGGCTGGGCTTGGAGTCCGCATGGGGTTTGGGATTCGCATATCCCTGAGTTATTCACTCAAGTGATGTTTTCATCAAAGATAGTAGCTTGACAATGTCAGATTAAGAAAGACATAAGCCGATTTCACTATGTGTATCCCATGCCTACGACATGGGATACACATAGTGAAATCGGCGAAAACTTGTTCATATTTGCGATTGTGACATTATCAAGGTGGTTAACCGTCTGAAATAGTTTTTTGCCGGTATCAATATCGGCTTCTCTATCTAACGCAAATCAAACAACTTTTTCTTAAGCTATGCGTATCAATAATAAAGCAAATAAGACAACCATAGAAATAGTGTTTGCTAGAAAGGGAGAAAATAATGTCAGATACAAATCATCAAACCAATGGCAGCGGCATTGCCAGTGAACTCGGTCGCTTGGGCGAAAATTTAGGCAAACTACTTAAATCAGTATGGGGCGCAGAAGAACGCCATTATGTAGAAAATGAATTTCGCTCGGGCATGGAACAATTTGCCAAAGGCATTAATAATGCCGCAGAATCCATCAAAAATGACGAAATGTTGCGCAAAGCCCGCGAAGCCGCCAAAGATGCTTGGCAAACCGCACGTGGCCCCCAAATCGTCAACGAAGTACAGATCGGCATCACCGAAGTGCTAAAGCGCATGAATGACGAGCTAGCCAAAAAGGCCGAGCGCAAAGATGCGCACGAGGCCAGCGCACCCGCCGAT
>CAZLOF010000295.1:0-6221 GCA_964560745.1 uncultured Thermoflexus sp. | reverse complement strand
GACAATAATTGTCAAAAACTCACGAAATAACATGGCTGAAGCCTAATTCTAAATTTTTCATTTTCAATTTTAAATTTACGGAGTATAAATGTTTCCAGCAAATTTTGATTATTACCGCGCAGGATCGTTGGCAGAGGCAGTGGCCTTGTTGCAACAACACCCGGGCGCAAAAATTTTGGCCGGTGGGCACAGCCTTGTGCCTGCCATGAAATTGCGGGTAGCCAACCCACCCGCATTGGTTGACATTGGGCGCATTGCAGATCTCAAAAGCATTACCGTCGCAAATGGTCAAGTAACCGTCGGGGCATTGTGCACCCATGCCGAAATCGCCAATTCACAAGCAGTAAAAGACAACTGCGGCGTGTTGGCACAAGCCGCAGGCCAAATTGGCGACCAAATGATCCGCAACCGCGGCACTATTGGTGGCTCGTTGGCCCACGCCGACCCAGCCGCCGATTACCCAACCGTCGTGCGTGCCCTGGGTGGGGTCATCACGGTTTTTGGGCCGAGTGGCATGCGCACCATCAATGCCGATAGCTTCTTCGTTGACCTGTTTACCACGGCCTTGACCGACGGCGAAATCATTACGTCGGTCACCGTGCCCGCCAATGGCGCTGGCACAAATGGGCATTATTACAAGATTCCGCATCCGGCATCAGGTTACGCGGTGGTTGGTGCTTGCGCCATTGTTACCAAAACCGATGGCGTGTGCAGTGATGTGTCTGTAACTGTAGGTGGGGCCACCGCCAACCCCGTGCGCTGCGCTGGGGTCGAAAGCGCCCTCAATGGTCAAGCCGCGAGCGAAGCCAACATCTCGGCAGCCGCCGCTAAAGTTGACGAATCGGTGAACGCCACGATGGGTGACCAATATGCCAGCACCGAATATCGCGCCCATTTGGCGGCAGTTGCCGTCAAACGCGCATTGATGGCCGCAACAGCGTAAAAATATTATCCTTTTAATATTTCGTCAAAATCACTATATGGTATTTAGTCGTGCGGGCTTTTCCAGCACGGCTAAATACTATATTTGGGGTTTTCCAAAACTATTGAAAAGATATCTAAAAGATGAAGAGCCGATTTCACGATCTATTTCTCACAGCTACGCTGTGAGAAATAGATCGTGAAATCGGCAAAACCTTTCATCAACTCGGAAGCTGCTCTATTTCGGCGAAAACCAGTTTTTACCACTTAATAATAAAGCCGATCTTATGCTTGATCGGCTTTATTGTTTAATCGATTAGTCAACCATGAATAACACCGACCTCTGTTTTCTCTCGGCCCGCGAACTGGTTGCCCGCATCCGCAACAAAGACCTGAGCGCCGTTGAAGTCATGCAAGCCCATTTGGCGCAAATTGAGCGCACCAACCCCAAGGTCAACGCCATTGTCACCTTGGTGGCCGAGCAAGCGCTTGCCAATGCCCATTTGGCCGATGCCGCCCAAGCGCGTGGCGAGGCACTTGGACCATTACATGGGCTGCCCGTTGCCCACAAAGATTTAGTCGAAACGAAGGGGATCCGCACCACATTTGGTTCACCCATCTACAAAAACTATGTGCCGAATGAAAACGCGCTGCATGTGACAAGGCTGCAACAAGCCGGGGCCATCACCCTCGGCAAAACCAATACGCCTGAATTTGGGGCTGGTTCGCAAACCTTCAATACCGTGTTCGGTGCAACGGTCAACCCCTATAATTTTAGTAAGACTTGTGGGGGCAGCAGCGGCGGCGCAGCAGCCGCCTTGGCCTGTGGCCTGGTTCCCATCGCCGATGGCAGCGACATGGGTGGCTCGTTACGCAACCCTGCCGCGTTTTGCAATGTGGTGGGGCTGAGACCTTCGCCCGGGCATGTGCCAACATTAAGCAAACAACTTTGGGGCACATTGTCGGTAGATGGACCAATGGCCCGCACGGTGGGCGATGTGGCCTTGATGTTGAGCGCAATGGCAGGCGCTGACCCAAAGGTCGCGTTATCGTTAACCGATTCGCCGACTCAATTTGCCCAACCGCTCGACCGCAATTTAAAGGGTGTGCGTGTAGCGTGGTTGAGCCATTTGCCCGGCGTGAAATTTGATAAACGGGTGACAGCAGTTGTCGATGCCCAACGCACCACATTTGAGGCGCTGGGTTGCATCGTCGAAGACGTTGCACCCGATTTTAGCGATGCCGATGACGTATTTATGACACTACGTGCCTATAACTTTGTGCTGGGGCGGCAAAACGAATATAAACATCATCGTGATCAACTCAAAGACACGGTGATTTGGAATTATGAGCAAGGGCTAAAACTGAGCGCCGAAGATGTGGCAGTGGCCGAGATCAAACGGGCGGCATTATGGCAACGAGTGCAAAAATTCATGCAGACCTACGAATTTATGGTGCTGCCGGTCACGCAAGTGCCGCCGTTTGATGTCAATCAGCCTTATGTCACCGAGATTGACGGCGAAACCATGCCCAATTACATCGCGTGGATGAAATCGTGTTATTACATTTCAGTGCTGGGCAATCCAGCCATTTCTGTGCCAGCCGGCTTCACCACCGATGGCTTGCCCATCGGCTTGCAAATTGTCGGGCGGCTGCGCGAGGATTTTTCGTTGTTACAAATGGCGTATGGGTTTGAGCAGGCCACGCAGGTTGGGTTGAAAAGACCAAAATATATCAAGTGAACTGGGTAACGGGTTTACCCATCTGCACGTGGTAAAAGACAATGTCTTTAACCATAGCCGGCCTATGATCAAAGCTCATGCGCACCGTTAAGTTGGGGGCTGCGATTGTGATCGCAGTCTCCTATAAATTTGCACCTAGAAAAAAAATATCTATTTATGTGTATTACAATACACATAAATAGGTGTATATATGCGCACAAATATTGTTTTAGATGACGAATTGGTTAACGAAGCTTTTAAATATTCAACTGACATTAAGACAAAAAGAGAATTAATTGAAATTGCTCTGAAAGAATTTGTAAGGGTCAGAAAAATGAAAGACTTGCGCGATTTGAAAGGCAAAATACAATTTTCAGACGACTACGACTATAAAAAAATGAGAGGTGACGATGATCCTCGTTGATACTTCGGTTCTGATTGACTTTCTGAAAGGCGTATCAAATGAAGCAGTGGCGTTATTTGACGACATTCTTAGTAAACAGATTCCTTATGGTATCAATAAATTTATCTACCTAGAGATATTGCAGGGTGCAAAGAATCAAAATGAATTTAACAAATTAAAACTGTATTTAGAAACCATTCCGTTTTACGATTTACCTGACCGCAAAGAATCTTACGAAAAAGCTGCCTATTTAAACGTGATTTGCAGACAATCGGGTGTGACAGTGAGAAGCACTATTGATTTGTTAATCGTGCAAACTGTCATTGAAAATGGTTTATATTTATTACATAAAGACAACGATTTTGTCAATATTGCAAAAGTCGTCCCCAAGTTGAAAATTTATCGGCACGGCCTCAATTAACCCATGCCCACACCCATTCTAACCACCAAAATTTATGTGCCGCCACCACGCACAAAGGTGGTCGTGCGGGCCGACTTAATTGCCCGACTAAACACAGGGGTGCAGCGCAAACTTACACTAATCTCGGCTCCGGCTGGGTTTGGCAAAACCACCTTGGTGAGTGAATGGGCGGCCCAGTACCAACAGCCTGTAGCATGGCTGTCGTTAGATGAAGGCGACAGCGACCCCACGCGCTTTTTGATTTACCTCGTGGCTACTTTGCAGACAATGCTCGCCCGTCAAACGCCCCCCAGCACGTTTGGTATCGGGGTGATGAACGTCCTACAATCGCTTCAGCCCCCACCGCCCGAGGCCATTTTGACGGCTTTGCTAAACGACATCAACACGCTCCCCAGCCATTTCGTCCTCGTATTAGATGACTATCACGTCATTGATGCCAAGCCGGTCGATCAAGCCTTGACATTTTTAATTGAGCATTTGCCGCCTCATATGCATTTGGTCATCACCACCCGTGAAGACCCCCATCTGCCTTTGGCGCGGTTACGGGCGCGTGGACAATTAACCGAGTTGCGCATCGCTGATTTGTGCTTTAACATTTCCGAAGCCACTGGGTTTCTCAATCAGGTAATGGGTCTCAACCTTGCACCTGCCGAGGTCGTGGCACTAGAAACCCGCACCGAAGGCTGGATTGCTGGCCTACAACTGGCGGCAATTTCGCTACGAGGCCACTCCGACGCGAGCCAATTTATCAAATCATTTAGCGGCAATCACCAATTTGTGCTCGATTATTTGGTTGAAGAAGTTTTGCAACAACAACCTGAACAGGTGCAAGCCTTTTTGCTGCAAACCGCTATTCTCAACCGGCTATGTGGCCCGCTATGCGATGCCGTGTTACAAAGTTCGGCAACCCTTGGGCAAAATACGTTAGCCTATATTGAGCGTTCCAATCTGTTTATTGTGCCGTTAGACAATGAGCGTCGTTGGTATCGCTATCATCACCTCTTTGCCGAATTATTGCGGCAACGCCTACAACAAAGCATTGCCATAGCTGCCCCCGACCAACGAATTGAGATTGCGGAATTGCACAACCGCGCCAGCCTATGGTATGAAAGCAACGGCCTCGAAATTGAGGCATTTCATCACGCCACCGCCGCCCATAACATTCCCCGCGCTGCGCACCTCATCGAAGGCAAAGGCATGCCGCTGCAATTTCGTGGCGCGGTCAGACCTATTTTGAATTGGCTTGCCAGCCTGCCGCCTGCGGTGCTAGACACAACACCAACCTTGTGGGTGGTGTATGCTTCGGCATTATTGGTCATTGGGCAAGTGGTAGGAGTTGAAGAAAAAGTAAAAGCCGCCGAAGCTGCCCTGCAAACAATGGGGATGGCGCAAAATCACGATTTCATCGGGCGAATTGCCTCGATACGGGCAACAGTCGCACTCACCCAACACAATGTCGCCGAAATTATTGCCCAATCACGGCTGGCGCTGCAATATTTGCCGACCCACAACCACCCATCGCGTGTCTCTGTAATCTGGAATTTGGGCTATGCCTATCATCTGCAAGGCGACCGGGCCGCTGCAAAACAAGCCTATACCGAGGCATTGTCGAACAGCCAAGCCATTGGCCTAACCACCATCGCCATGATGGCGTTAATTGGCTTGGGCTATCTTTACGAAAACGAAAACCAACTGACATTGGCCGCTGAATTTTATCAACGGGCATTAAATCTTGTGGGCGACCCGCCCCCGCCGCCCATTTGCGATGCCCATCTTGGGCTGGCGCGTATTTTTTATGAATGGAATGATTTAGACGCGGCTGAACGGCATGGGCAACTCAGTTTGCCATTGGCGCGGCAAATCGAAAATACCGACCGCGCCGTCAATTGTGAGATATTTATCGCCCGTCTAAAGCTTACGCAGGGAGATATCGCAGGTGCATCAGCCATGTTGACGATGACTGAGCAATTTGCTCGCCAGCAGCAATTTACGCAGCGCCTGCCCGATATTGCGGCAGCCCAAGTATTGGTGTTGCTGCGTCAGGGTAATATTGCAGCAGCCCAAACGCTGGCGCAAACCTACAACCTCCCCATCAGCCGTGCACAGGTACATCTGGCACAAAAAGACACAGCCTCGGCCTTAACTGTGTTGGCCACATGGCGCAACCATGTCGAAACCAAAGGATGGGCAGATGAACTTTTAAAAACAATCGTATTACAGGCCATGGCCCACGATGCGCATGGCGAAACAACCCAAGCGTTGCAACGACTCGCTGAGGCAATCACATTAGCCGCCCCCAGCGGTCACCTCCGCATTTTTGTGAATGAAGGGCAACCGATGGCAACGCTCTTAATGACTTTATTGACATCGCTAAACACTGACGAAACCCTAAAAAGCTATATCCATCAATTGCTAAAGGCTTTCCCTGCCGCGAATGAATCTCAACGACAAATAAGCGCTTCCTCCCTCCTGCCATCTTCCCCCCCTACCCCACAGCCTTTGATCGAAGCGCTCAGCCACCGTGAGCGAGAAGTATTGCAACTCATCGCACAAGGACTATCAAATCAAGAGATTAGCAAACAGCTTTTTGTAGCCTTAAGTACTGTGAAGGGCCATAATCAAATTATTTTCAGCAAATTACAAGTCGAACGCCGAACCGAAGCAGTTGCACGTGCCCGTGAATTGGGGTTGTTGTAACGCATACAAAACATAGCAGTACTCCCAACCATACTTTAGTATCTACCCATCCATACCT
>CAZLOF010000294.1:0-6231 GCA_964560745.1 uncultured Thermoflexus sp. | reverse complement strand
GGGGTATAGTGCAATCGGCATATCGTATTTTTGGAGAAAATTTATCTGAACAACTATACAACTACTCTCTATCCTCTACGAGGATAAAAAGATCATAATTTTGACATGATGCCTTTTTAAATAATCACTGTTTATCGAGAAGATACTGTTTACGCTGAAAAATGCAAATAGCAATATGACACATCATACCGCTATTTTCCTAGCACAAATTCCTCAATGCTGAAAGGCCGATTTCACTAACGATGTCCCAAAGCTACGCTTTGGGACATCGTTAGTGAAATCGGCAAAATATTTAGGTTTATTCAGAACGACGACGTAGCGGTTTACGACGTTCTTGTCTTTCTTCGGGCGATGTATTAGATGTGCTTGGCCCAGAGGCATGAGGTTGATCTGGCCCCCGCTCATCTCGTCTTTGCCCCCGCCCCACATCTGGCCCCCTTTCATTGCGTGTACGAGGCTCACGGTTACGATCACTGCGATTGCGGTCATTTGCACCACGATCATTGTCACGATTACTTTGCGGGCGCTTATTGCCTTCGCGCTCACCACGCGCCCGCGTATCTCGCGGGGGCAATGGTTCTAAACCAAGCTCTTCGGCCATGCTCACCACCTCAATTTCTTCATTACCATCGGCAATGGTGGTTTTGGGCAGTTGACGTTCTGGCTCCAATCTTCGCTCTGGCATCGGCCTACGTTCAGGCGGCGGGCGACGCTCTGGGCGGGGTGTGGGCGGTTTGGGCGCTTTGGGTTCAATGGCACTTAACGAATCTTGCTGGATTTGAATTTCGGTCTTGTCTTTGGCCGATTTATCACGCCCACAATCACACCCCCCCCCTTCGTGTTTGTCACATTTGCCACTGATGGCTTTTTCTTGCAATCGTTGATATTCTTCTAAAGGCACCAATTGCTCACGGTGAAAGATAACTTCGCGGCGTATTTCACCGTCGGTTAATTGCACTTTTACCGAATCACGCAAAGACAAAAGCTCAATCACCTTGCCAATGCCTTGAGGCGTACCAATCATCGACTTGAGTTTCGGCAAATAACGACGCGCCTCAACATATTGCTCATATTCATAAATTAAACAACAACGCAAGCGCCCACACATGCCGGTAATATCGGTGGGGTTTAAGCTAATATTTTGCTCTTTAGCATGTTTAATCGAAATTGGGCTAAATTCACTGAGAAATTTTGAGCAACAGCGTTCTTCGACCCCACAAGCCCCCATGCCACCCAAAATTTTGGCGACTTCGCGTGGGCCAATTTGCCGTAGCTCGACCCGCGCCTGATACAAATGGCTCATGGCCTCATGTAATTCGCGCACATCAACTTCGACATTATCTTCGATGGTTGAAAAGTTAAAAGTTAAGGTTTGCCCATCAAAACTGTAATCGGCCTTGACGATTTTAATCGGTAATTGTAGCGCCGAGGCTTCGGCTCGGCAGGCAATCATGGCCTCTAACTCTTTATTCTCATAATAATGGCGGGTTGCCATATCGCGCCCTGTAGCGCGGCGTTCGATGCGGCGAAAAGCCATTGACCCTTTATCTTTGGGTGGCTTTAAGGTAGCAATTTGGGCCATTTGTTTGCCGCGAGCTGTCTCAACAATCACCCAATCATTCACTTTTAGGCCATCAAAGCCATCGGTGCGGTAATGGTAAATTTTACTAATAGGCTGAAACCGCACACCGGCAAAAGCGTCATCCTGTTTTAACTCAAGGGGAATCACTTCGCCAGTCCATTCTGGCAAATCAAAAATAGAAATATCTTTGAGGGGCGCTGGTGGCTCAGCGGATTGTGTCATTACGGGTAATGGCGTAAGGTCTGTCATTAGGGATTAGAAATTGTAACAATAAAATTTGCAAGCGTTATTAACGCACTTTGTTGGCAATAGGTTGCTCATCGGGCCAGCGTTCATCGGGCAATTCGCCTTTTGTTTGGGCATAGCGAATCCAATCCCCCGACTCAATTTGATGAATACACTTAAAATAATGTGGGTTAACCTCATAAACTTCAGCCATGATGATGCTGGTATCGTGAAGTTGGACGACAATGGGTTTGCGCCAATAATAGCTGCCATTCCAATCATTGGTATCATAGCGCTCAATATCATCCATCGTTGTGATCATATCTGCCGTTACGCGGTAAACCTCACCGACAACGACCCCGCCGTCATCTAACCGCAACCCCGGGTATGCGCCAAAATCAAACAAACGGCCGCGTATTGTGCCATCGCCCACCCATTCAGCCGCCGAAAATAATAAAGGGATGGGGCGTGAGCCATCGCGCCGCAAGGTTCCATAAACAAAAATAAGCGCCATAACTATGCTTAAGAAATCAAACGATGCGCCAATTGCACTATGTCTCTGGCCCATAGGCCAGAGACATAGTGCAATTGGCGCAAACCTCAGGAACAATTTAATTGATAATTGAAATGGGAATAAACCCACCGCTTTGAAAATTTAATACGCTGACGCGAGCCGCGACTTGGCGGGCAATTTCGCCGAAACGCTTAGCCGTTTCAGAGGTTGGGTCGGCGACAACGACTGGTCGCCCGCTATCGCCCCCAATGCGCACTGCCGCATCTAACGGCACGCTGCCGAGAAAGGGGGTGTTCTTCATCTTGGCAAGCCGCTCACCGCCGCCTTCGCCAAACAAGGCCACTTTTTGCCCTGTTTTTGCATCGATATATGGCCCCATATTTTCAACGACTCCGATGATCGGCACTTTCATTTGTTCAAATGCGGCTAGGCCTTTGAGCGCATCGCCCATCGACACCAATTGTGGGGTGGTGACAATGACACCCATCACCCCTTGGGCCGCTTGGGCCAATGATAATTGGGCATCGCCGGTGCCGGGTGGCATGTCGATAATCAAATAGTCTAAATCACCCCATGCCACATCTTGAAAAAACTGGCGAATGGCGGTATGCAACATAGGGCCACGCCAAACCAAAGGCGCTTCGGGCGGATACATAAACCCAATGCTAAAGACCTTGATGCCAAAAACTTCGTGGGGGATCAATTTGCCATCTTGTTGATATACAGACGGGCGCACTTGTTTGCCATCGGGCATTAATTCGGCGGTGGGTAGCCCCAACATCAATGGCACGTTTGGCCCATAAACATCGTTATCAAGCAAGCCGACTTTGGCCCCTTCTTTGGCCAACGCCAAGGCTAAATTAACCGAGACGGTGCTTTTGCCAACGCCGCCTTTGCCCGAAGCAACGGCGATGATATTTTTAAAGGGCACATTGAGCATGGCCCCACGCATACGGGCATTGGCCCCCACATTGCTGGTAAAGTTGACTGTAACTTTGCCCATGCCGGGCACTTTGTTAAGCTCTTGTTTACATGCCCGTTCCATCACATCTTTTAATGGGCAGGCTGGCGTGGTAAGTTCGATTGCAAAGGTGACATTGTTTTCTGTGATCTTGAGGTCTTTAATCATATTAAGGCTGACAAGATCACGATGTAACTCAGGTTCAATAACGCGCGATAACGCGGATAGGACAGATTGTTCGGTAAGCATAAGTCGTTACACACAAAAGGCTAAATTTTTGAAGTGGATTTTAGCAGCCCAGTGTGAGTCATCGCTAAACCTGATCATGAGAAGATTCTCATGCAGATTTCATGATGCAAGCCGACTTTTACTTTACAAGGAAACATCATGCCACAACTCATCTCTCATTCACAACGTATCGTGCAAAAACTAGGTTTTTTTATCGCCATTACCTTATTTGCCATGATCCCACTTGTGATTTTTGCACATCTTACGGCGGTTACAGCAGCACCAGTTGAGCCATCGGCGTTAGAGGCTAGTGAAATTCGCTATATCGGCATTGTAAAAGCCAAACCAGAAGGCGGCAATGTTGGCACTTGGCTGATTGGCGACCTCAGTTTTCAAGCTACGGCGCAAACCCGCTTTCAAAATTTGCCCATTAACGTGAATAATTGTGTCAAAGTTGAGGGGATTACTGAGAATGGGCAATTTATTGCCCGCACTATTGAGCGGCGCGAGACATGTAATAACCCCATCATTACGGCAACTTTACCGCCCCCCGGGCCACAGCCCACTGTTACATTGCCAGTCGTTGAGTTGCGCCATTTGGGTCTTGTTGAATCAAAACCAGCCACCAGCACGCTTGGCTTATGGGTGATCGGGCATTTGGGTGTGGTGGTAAATGGCGAAACCAAATTGCCAGCGCCCTTGCCAAATATAAATGAGTGCGTCAAAGTGGTCTATCGCCCACAACTATCGGGCCTCATTGCCAAAGAAATAGAGCGCGAAGATGGCTGCCGCAATTTGGGTGCGCCCATTACCGCTACGGTTGCCCCGCCAACGGGCACGGTTACACCGCGCCCCACCGTGCCGGTCAGCCAAACTGTGTTTAACACACGGGGCATTATTAACTCAATCCCCGTCAGCTCGCCCTTTGGCACATGGGTCATTAGTGGGGTGAATTACAGTGCGGTTGAGTTTTTAACGCGCTTTGATCGCCACAATGGCGCATTACAAATTGGCACTTGTGCCCGCGTCATTTATACCCAGCGCGATGCCGACCGTGTGATGCTCAATATTGAAAGCGACCGCAGTCATGAATGTGAAGCCGAGGAGCGGATTCAAAAAGCTTTTGGAGTCATTCAACAACTGCCAGCCACAACCGATTTACTCGGCACATGGACAATTGGCGATTTAAATTTTAGTGTTGTCAGCCGCACAATATTGTCGGGGCGACCCTTTAGTGTTGGGCTAACCGCCGAGGTCGAATTTTTACGCCAGCCCGATGGCATGTTGTTGGCTAAAAAGATCGAGGCTTACCATCGCCCCGAACCCAATTTACCCAACGCCAAAGTGCGCGGGCTGATCGAATCGCGCCCAGTCTCCCCCACCATTAATGGCACTTGGGTTATTGCTAGCACTACGCTAAGCGTCACAGCACAAACGCGGGTCGAACCCAATTTATTGACGGGGAATTGCGCCGAAGCCAACTACCGCCGCGAAGGCGAAGTAAATGTTGCGACCAATATTCGCCGCGCGCTCGATTGCGACCCGCCATCGGCCAATTTACAAGCCCGTTATTTTGGCTTTGTGCAAAGTGTTCCGGTTGATGGCTTGGTGGGTGATTGGGTAATCGGCGGGTTAACTTTTGCCGTTAGCGAAACAACGCGCATCTCTGAAACCAACGGGGTGGTTGGGCCGGGGGCCTTTGTGCGAGTGCGTTTTATCACCGATCGTGCTAATAATGCCCGTAAGCTTGCCATCAGCATCGAAACCTTGCGCCCGCCCGGCACGGGTGAACACACTGGCCTAGGCCGCTTGGCATTTGGCAAAACATCGCTCGCTACATCATTGATCGATACCGAAACCGCCGCAAGCAATGAAACATGGTATATCGGAAATACTGCTTACGTCATCGCCGACAGCACGGTGATCAATGATCAACGCGCTTCGCTGAGCGAGGGCCAATCGGTGCGAATTAACGCCTTTGTTGACTCTGAAACTGGCGAATTAATCGCCACCGAAGTCACCACCCTCGCCCAAAATTACAGCCTTTATTTGCCTTTGTTGCGGCGTTAACCTACCGGGCGATATTGCCTCAATATGCAATCGCAATCAAATAAATTTTCGTCAAAAGTACCTATTTCCGAGAAAAAATGAAACACTAAAATCACACACCCGCCATGTCCTACGGACATGGCGGGTGTGTGATTTTAGTGGAAATTAATTAGCGTCACGAACAATATGTCCGTAAATCGATTCAAATTCTTCATCAGAGAAGAATTCGATAATGATTTTGCCACCTTTGCGCCCACGATTAAGCGATACTTTTGTGCCCAGTGCCCCGCGTAATTTCGACTCAAACACCTTCGTATCTTTCGATTTTTCAGGCTTTGCTACTGGCTTAGGCGGCGGCGCGGTCTGTTTCTCGTTTATCTGGCGTATCAGCTCTTCAGTTTGGCGTACCGAAAGACCACCAGCGATCACCGAATCCAACGCAGTGAGTTGATCTTCTGCTACCTTTAGCCCCAAAATAGCACGAGCATGGCCTTCGCTAATTTTGCCCTCAATCAATGCTTGCTGTCCCCGATCAGGCAATTCGAGCAAACGCATGGTATTTGAAATGGCAGATCGACTCTTGCCCACCCGCGTTGCCACTTGCTCATGCGTCAGCGCCAATTCGTGCATCAATTGTTGATAAGCCTGTGCTTCTTCCAGCGCATTCAAATC
>CAZLOF010000293.1:0-6232 GCA_964560745.1 uncultured Thermoflexus sp. | reverse complement strand
GTGTTAGGCTGGGGCATTAATGTGGCAATGGAAGAGCTTGAACGGCAAATTATCCCGTGGAAAGCCTTGCCACAAGCCCAAGCTAAACATTTGAGCGCAAACGCTAAACCGGTTGCCGAGCCACGAATTCGGCGTTTTATTCGTATTTGGTGGATGGCGGCACGGCCTTTTAGTTTTACGGCGAGTGTTACGCCAGTGGTCTTGGGCAGCGCCATTGCCGCTTATGATGGCTTTTTTAACCTCGGCTTATTCATACTCACCTTGGTTGGGTCAGTTGCCATTCACGCTGGCACCAACTTAATTAATGATTATTATGATTGGAAAAAAGGCACCGATACCGCCGAGTCGCTAGGGCCAAACCGCCCACTCAAAGAAGGGCTAATTACGCCCCAACAATTATTTGTGGCGGCGTTGCTCACCTTTGCCCTCGGCAGCGCCATTGGTTTATATTTAGTTGCGACACGGGGTGTTTTTATTCTTATCATTGGGGTGCTTAGCGTGTTAGCTGGCTGGTTTTATACCGCTGGCCCCTTTGCCTTTGCCTATGTTGGGCTGGGCGAGGTGGTTGTGTTTATTTTTATGGGGCCGGTGATGGTGCTGGGCAGCTATTATGTGATGGCGCAGCAATGGCCTTGGCGGGTGGTGTGGCTAGCAGTGCCGCTTGGCCTGATTGTGGCCTCGATTTTACATGCCAATAATATGCGTGATTACCCCGATGACCTTGCCAAAGGCAAACGCACCCTTGCCAATTTGCTCGGTCGGCGTGCCAGCAAAAACGAATTTTTACTTTTGATGGGCGGTGGGTTTGTTGTATTGGGAGGATTGGTGCTGTTGGGAATTGCGCCTTGGCTGACCTTGATTACGCTATTTGAACTTCCAAATGCAATGAAGCTCATTCGCTTGGGCTACGCCACCGAAGCCCCGCAACCCCTCAATAAATTGGTGCGTGCTTCTGCCGCCAGCCACAAACGTTTTGGTTGGCTGATGATTGTGGGCATGATTGCCGCGTGGGTGGTGCGTGGCTGATATCGTTTCGCCAAACTCACTATCACTTCGGGGTTGCCCCAATTATTGAGAAGATACCAAATCTAAAATCGTGCTTTCAACATTAGATTTTTTGGGTTTACTTTAAAAAGCCACCCAAACAGCCATTGGTCGCAACATTGTTGCGTCCAATGGCTGTTTTCATGCATCATCCCAAAGAATCTAAGCACATTTTTTAGCTAAAACTCACCTTTTTTGATTGCATTTGTGTATCATATAGACAATTCAATGATATAAACATAGGTATATAAGACTATTGTCCCCTTGACAGCCATACGGCGATCGGAGTAATCTTATATATGTAGAAGGCAATTTTTCTCTAATCCAATTTTATTTTTGCAGGGGCAACTAGACCCGTGATGACGCGGTTTTATTTGGCTCTGCGATTTATTTTGAGGCTGTTCGTCATGAAACACTCATTCATCTACGTCATATCATTTATCGCGCTCGAAGGCTTATTACAAGGTTGTGGTTCACCGATATCTGGTAACTCGCCCCAAGCTGCTGCCAGTACGAGCACCCCTAACATTATTGTCACCTTCACCCAAGCAACCAAACCCGCCCAACCCGTTTTAACCTTTACCGCAGTGTCACCAACAGTAGCGCCGACAGCAACAGGAGTGCCACCTACGGCAACAGCACGCCCTGCTGCAACCGCTACCTCAGTGGCTAGCCCAGTTTCCATCGCGCCAACTGTGGTGGCCTCGGCTACCAGCGCGGTTCCGGCAGTGGCTTACACGTGTGATGTCGGTAAGTCGTTTAATGCCATATTTGATAAAAATAAAGCAATTGTGCAATTGCCCGATAAAACCGCCGAGTTATTTAAACAACCAAGCGAATCGGGTATCTTATTTAGTGGGGGTAATCTAACGTTGCTTACACAAGGTAGCGATGCGTTTATTGAAGAAAATGGCAAGATGGTTTATTACAACTGTCGCGCCCGACAAGGCAATGCCGCTACGATTCAAGCATCGGCGGCGGCAGTCGCAAATGCCGCCGCCCCAGTAGCCGTTGCGCCCGCCGCCACTGCCACGAGTGGGGCCGCCTTGGTGCCAGCCGTGGTGTTGCCCGCGAGCACGGCCCCAGCCATTGCAACCCCAGCCCCGACCGCGCCGCCAGCCCAAATTGCCATTGGTACGCCTTCAGCGCAATCATTTTTTGGTTGCGACGGCAATAAAAATTTTAGAGTTGCTTATTACCCTGCTGGTGTGTTGCTCGATCTTGGCGACTTTTCGGCACAATTGCGCCCGCAACAAAGTTTGTCGGGCAAAATTTGGGGCGATGGTGAATGGACGTTACTCATTCAAGGCAGTTTGGTGTTTGTTGAGCAAAATGGGGTGATGGTGCGCACCAATTGCCGCTTAAGATAAGTTTAAAACTGATTTTCTTCGTTAGCGCAAATTCATCAAAGATGAAGGGCCGATTTCACTATCTCTCCTCCAAAGCTACGCTTTTGGAGGTAGATAGTGAAATTGGCCAAGCCTTTCATCAATTCGACATCGGTGCTAACGCATCCAAGCCAAGCTTTGCTCAGTGCTGCCAGCCCCGCTGCCGCTGGCCCAATATTCTAGCCCGACAAAACCGGCATAGCTGCTTTGCTCGATGGTGCGCAAAATATTGACGAAATTTAATTCGCCTGTGCCAGGCTCATGGCGGTCCGGCGAATCGGCAATCTGAATATGGGCCATACGCGACCAAAGATCACGAATGGTGGCGATAATGTCACCTTCGACTCGTTGGGCGTTAAACACATCATATAGCAACCCCAAATTATCGACCCCAACCGAATCGATAAAAGCCAAGGTGTCGCGGCTGGTTTTAAAGATGTAATCGCCGTTCCATTGCGGACATAAATGTTCAATCAAGACCGTTACCCCCGCTGGTTTGGCTTGTTCACACAGCCAACGGTAGCGGTCGCGCAGCCTTGCCAATTGCGACTCTCGTGACTCATCGTTGCGCCAGCGCCCGGCCAATGCGTGCATTTTGTTGCACCCCAGCGCCTGTGCCAGTTCTAGGCCAATGGGCACATGGGCGCAAAATTCATCCCAGCGGTCAGGTGAATTGAGCAACCCGCGATCGTTGTTTTGCAAATTGCCAGCATAAAAATTGATAAGCACAGCTTGCACTTGGGCGGCTCGCCCACGTTTTGCCAGTTCGAGTGGGTCTTCGCTATTCGGCCACAAAAATTCAACCTGATTAAAGCCCAACCGTTTGGCCTGATCGAAACGCTCAACAAACGCGTATTCGCGTAATAAAGTCGAGATATTAAGGGAGTAATTTAACATAAGTATTTGGGGGATGGTTGATTATGGTTTATTAATGATTCACAAATCACAAGTCACCAATCAACCAATCAGCCATTCAACCATAATCAATCACACTATTTGTATCATAACCGCTACAAGCTAAAATAGCGGGCATCAATGTGCCGTTTTATCGTTCAATCGACCCAAACCCCACAAAATGTGCAGACACGCTTACACGCCTTTGCCGATATGGCCCGCGACAGCCAAGTATCGCCGGGCAAATGGCAGGGCGATGGCTGGGGCGTGGCGTGGCGTGATGGCAATGATTGGCAGCTTTATAAATCGCTTAAACCAGTTTGGCAAGACCGCGATCTATTTGCCCAAGTGCCAGCCAGCACTTGTGTGATTGCCCATGCGCGGGCGGCCTCGTTTGACCGCGGCAAGGGCGTGATCGAGGTTAATCAGCCGTATCTTGGCGAGGGGTATGCCTTTGTGTTTAATGGCTGGCTAAAGGGCGTGCGCTTTAGCGCTGGGGTGCCGGGCGAGATTGGGGCGCAAAAATTATGGCATCTTTTGCAAGGCTATTTGCGCGAATCGTCGCCACAAGATGCGCTTAATCGGCTGCGTGATTGGTTGATTGCCCATACCCAATTTATCGGCGCGTGCAATATTGGGCTGACAGACGGCATACAAGTATATGCACTCAGCATGTATCAGCAGCGCGGCGAATATTACAATTTGCGCTATGCCCGCGATGCTGAAACGTGCTTGTTAGTCTCAGAGCCGATTGCGGGGGCCGAGACGGCTTGGCTGGCAAAAGATGTGGCGGTGGGTCTGTATTTTCATCATGCCGATTAATGGGGGTATTTTCCGCCCCGAATATATTGTGCTTAACAAGCCTGCTTATTGACCCTGAGGCGGTTGCCATAACTCAACTTTGTTGCCCTCTGGGTCAATCACCCAGGCAAACTTGCCATACTCTGAGTCGTCAATCTTGTCTAGCACATTGCAACCTTCTTCTTTGAGGGTACTGACCAAAGTGTGCAGATCTTCTACGCGATAGTTGATCATGAACGAAGCGGTGCTTGGGGCAAATTGATCACCCTCTTGCGAGCCGATCGACCAAATTGTTGTGCCTGCAAACGGCTTGCCTTCGCCGTCTGTCCAAGTAAAGGCCGTACCGCCCCAAACTTGCACATCGATTCCCAGATGTCGCTTATACCAAGCTTGTAATGATGGGGCGTCTTTGGCCTTAAAGAAGATACCGCCGATGCCAGTCACTCGTTTCATAGAACCTCCAAAGAATACATTAAAACAGATTTATCAATTTTGCTCATGATTAAACGCTCCTGTTTTGCGTTGATCGTTCATTTCAAGAATCAAACAATAGAACGTGTGTTCTGTTTTGTCAAGAGGGAATCAATTGATTTCCGAACTCATGAAACCTAAAATTGAATGTGGTGAACAGACACCATAATTTTGTAAGACAACCGCTCAACAACAGCTTTGACCGAAGCGCTACAGTCACTTTACAATTATAGGAAACGTAAGCTGCGCCGATACATGTTTCAATATGTCGTATTCAAAAAGATATCGGAACCTTTCATTTTGCGCCTGGTTGAACAAGATAGAGTGGAAGGCGGCATTGCTAGTAATTATTCAAACGAGGCAATCCTCTTATACATCGATTCGCTTAGGGCACTGCTTACGCAATCAAATATTACAAAAGAAGTAAGAATTGATTTGAATTCATTGTTTTTCTACGGGTTGACGGGCAATTCCAAAATTTAAGTGACTGACTGCCTGCCGTTGCTAAAAAGCCGCCCAACACTTGTTCGTGCTGCGGCTGCGCCCTACTGATTCTTCTTACTTGCGCACCCGTCGTCGGCGCAGCCGTCAGCACCGAACCAAGTTGCGCTATTGGTGACGGGAGCAAACAAACCAGATTGCAGAACTTTACGACAGCGCGAAGTAAGGTTCTTAAATACAGAATTTTGAGACCTCTTGAACTATTTATGCCTCGCATCAATTCGCTGCGTTTTCGGTTTCTGCAGGTTTCTGCTTGACCATGCGCACGGCAACCTCGTTCTCTGACTGTTCAAAGAGCCGGTGGTAAGGTTGCTTGTCAAGCTGAACCAGATGCTTGTTGTTTTTTATTTCGTTTGGCAAATGGTCGTATACACCACTTTGCTTTGCCCAATTCATTAGGCAACCTAAAAACACATTTTGAACGTTCCAGGCATAGTCTTGCAAATCTGCTAAGAATTTCTCCACTTCTTGGCATTGTTCATTTGAAGACAAGCTGTAATGCGAGTAATTAAACATGCTGTGAACGAAAAAGTTTCTACTTTCTACAAAAGTCTTCAGCATGGAATCAAATTCTTTATGAATAGCAGTCTGTTTGCGCAACTCAGAAAGTAATTGTCCAAGCGTCTTCTTTCTTTGCTTTTCATTTGAACCGAAGATTCGTTCTACAGAAAAGGCACTGCTATTGCCAAAAACAAATCTGTTGCAATTTTGAATGGCGGCTTCTGCCATCTGAATCAAGTAGAGGGTTTCACCAATAGATGCAAATGTCTGTTTTTGCATCTCTGTGAGGTCTGGATAAATTGAATAGTCCCAAGCCATGACATCCTTCTGCGCAACATATATATTGTACAGCAACTGAAATAAAGTATATCATAAAAACTTACTAAATATCATTTGCTATAATCTTGTATACTATATTTCATACTTATGTCTACTCCAAATAATATTAAGCCGCCTCCCAAACCACTCGACCAAGTGCGTCAGACCATGCGTCTAAAACACATGAGTCTAAGCACCGAGTGCAGTTATGTCAATCGCATCACGAATTATATTTATAATTACAAAGATAAACGCGGTAAATTTGTTCATCCAACTGAGCTTGGACCCTCCGATATCCACTTATATAAGCAGAT